>JAAXVZ010000270.1 GCA_013335235.1 Nanobdellota archaeon
AAAAATTCCCCCATTTCTCAAGACGCCTCAAAGAAGCGGATTATATAATCGGACCAAGGATTGTAATTGATGGTTTGGCAGTAGTGCTTCCAGATGCCAAATATATTTTATTAGAAGACTCAAGAGGGAATCCAAAAAGGCATGAGCCGATACAGCCTGGTGAAAATCTGCCCAGGGTCTCGATAAACCTGGCTAGAGTAATCCATTACAGCGAAAGCAAGATAGATTCTAATACAATCAAGGCGCTCTACAATAATGGGGAGAGATCCTCGAATGGCATTGACTCGATTTTTTCATCAGGCTTGAAAAGCGATTATTATTATGCAAACCCTGTTAAGAGAAGCACTATAAGGATAGAGCAGAAGGAACTTGACATTGGCGGGTTCTGGAACTCGATACATGAACCAGCTCGTGAGATAGACATCCCTGCAAATATGTATGGGCTTGGACCAGACGGAGGCCTTGCTGCAGATATCCATTTTACACCCTACCAGAGAAGTTCAAAGAGATATCTAGAATACAGAAGAGAGCAGAAATTAGATGAGATAAAATCTAGGCTCAATAGCCTATGGACCAGGCCACTTAACAGCCTGGAAGAAGTCGTTGACAGGCAGGCGATCTACAATCAGCTAATTGATGACAAGCGGTTTTTCAGGCAGGCTGAACAGCTTGAAAAAGATATAAACCAGATTGTCGAGCCGCTCCTTCATCTCTCAGGTATGGCAAAGCTGATCTCGACAAACTTGCTCAGATCAAAGTGGGGTGGATCAATCAGGAGGGATCTGTTCTATAAGGATTATCTAATGCTATCTGAAGAGTTTGTCAAAAGATATGAAAGCATACAGAAAAGCACAGAAGGATTATCTCCTGATTCTTTAGAGCTTGCCCAGCTATTGGCGCCAGCCATTGCGTGCGGGCAAGAAGGTCATCCACTTAGGAGGGCATATGAATTCACGAAAAGCATGCTTGAGAAAAAACCGTCAAATTATGCAGCGCTAAGGGAGATATTCAAGAAAACGCTTAATGCCAGCGGTGCGAAATTAATTGAAGAGCTTGAACAATACAATAGGTTCAGTGATGGTACTTCTGAGGCAGGGACAAGGCTCAAAGAGTACAGGAAAGCGCTTAACCGCAGGTTCCATTCACAGAATCCTATATCCCATATAGACAGCTTCATAGAGTACTTAGATGACGCAGGCACACGGCTCTCAGCCTATATCGCTGCAGCAAGGGTCATGGAAAAAGAAGGATGGGCAAGGCCTGATTTGATGCCTGCAGAGAAAGGCATCATAGATATCAAAAAAGGGTACTACCCTCTTACAAGAGTCCAGCATAGCAAGGAAATTGTAAAGAATGACACGTTGATTGATGCTAATCATAGAGTGGAAGTAATTGAAGGCCCAAACATAGCCGGAAAGACAATTGACATGCGCAAGACCTCGCTTATAGTATGCCTGGCCCAGTGCGGAGCGTATGTGCCAGCTGCAAAAGGCACTCGCATATCTTTTTTTGACAAGATCATATACAATCTTAAAGGCACTGGCATGTATGATTCAGGAGCATTGATGAGTGAGCTTTCTGACATAGCCGATGTCTGCCAGCATCTAGGAAAAAAGACAGTATTTGCTGCTTTTGATGAAGTAGGAACATCGACAAACGAAGTTGAGGGTGAAGCAATCGCCTATGCGCTTATGCAGAGGATTGCAGGCAGCAGCGGAGCAAGGGCCATGGTCACAAGCCATTATCCTAATATGAGGGACATCTTAAGAGATCCAGAGGTCTCAGGAATATTTTTCTCACATTTCACTTTTGAGAAAGGAAGAACAGGCCTGGTTTTCCCGCATGTAAAACAGCCTGGCGTAAATAACGAAGGTGACTATGCAATACCTATTGCCCTTGACCAAGGCATGCATGTCAGCATAATAAACCATGCGCTGCGCCATCTTGGCAAACCAGGAATCAGTACAGATGAGCAACATCCTGTAAAAAGCTCACTAAAGCTCAGGTCAAGCTCAAATGTCATGGATGATCCTACAAGAGATATCCTGTTTTATTCTCAGACTAATTACAATTTCATGTCAGGCATGATGAAAGGAACCCTTGATAATGAGGATGTGATACTGGGAATAAACCCTGATGAGTATTTCCACAGGATAACAACACCTCTTACTGACCTGGAAGAGATAAACAGGAGACTGGATATCAT
>JAAXVZ010000271.1 GCA_013335235.1 Nanobdellota archaeon
ATATCTGAATCAGGGAATATGTGTGTTGACAAGAAGCCATCTGCAATGGGGTTGATAGAATCAAGGGGGCGCAGGGTGATCGCCTCTGCCTCGCTGAAAGAGAAGGTGATAAAAGACATATTGAAGACCGACTCAGAATCTATCGTAGATATGTGCTACAGGAAAAATCTCCTTGGAAGCGCTGCTGCAGGAAGCCTTGGCTATAATGCGCATTTCGCCAATATAATCGCTGCCTTATTCATTGCAACAGGCCAAGACGCAGCCCATACCGTGGATGGGTCATTGGGCTTCACCCTTGCAGAGAAGACAAAAGAAGGGCTTGAACTGACAGTGACATTGACCTCACTTCATGTAGGAACTGTCGGTGGAGGAACAAGCCTTCCTACGCAAAAAGAATGCCTCTCTTTGCTCGGTGTCGCTGGTCCGTCAAAAAAGCCAGGGGCAAATGCAAGGACGCTTTCAGAGATTGCAGCCTCTGCGGTCCTTGCCGGAGAATTATCCTTGCTCGCCGCATTATGTTCAAAAGACCTCGCAAAAGCGCACCTCACCCATAACAGATGAAGATACTCAACGCTAACATGTGGCTTCTGCCATTCAGGATATCCAAGCATAATAATAAGAGGATTAAGCGTATAATAGAGATAATAAGGAAAGAAGAGCCGGACATCGTGACATTGCAAGAGGTCTGGGAAGCGAAACATATCTGGTTCATGGAACAGGTTCTTGGGTACCATTGCTCAAGCTTCGCGAAAAGGTTCAATCCAACAGGCCTTGTGACTTTTTCAAGAAGCAAGCCGAGTTCTGCGCAGGTTTTCTATTATACAAGACCAGAGAAAAGCAATTTAGTTGAAGGACTTGTAAAGAAAGGTGCGCTATGCACAGAGATAGAGGTGGAAGGGAAAAGCATCTACATCTATAATACCCATTTATACTGCGCGTTCTCAAGAAAAGAATTTTGGGTCACAATAAAGCAGTTCAACGAACTGAAGGCCTTCTCGAAACAGCCGTGTATAGTCTGTGGGGATCTTAACCTGACGCTCGATATGTTTGAAGAAGAGAATAATGGGTTTTACAATAGGGCAGAGGATATAGATGTAACTTTCTCTGAGAAGAACCCATATAAGAAATGGTGGGATCCAAATAAGCCTAAAGATAGGAAGCTTGACTATATACTCTCTCATGGGATGGATGTGTCATTCAAGAGCCGCAAGATAGATGAAACCATCTCAGATCATGATGGAATCGTCTCAGAGGTAATGATAGGATGACACATGCCTCGGCCTGCGGAAAGATAATCATGTTCGGAGAGCACGCTGTGGTCTATGGAAGACAGGCAATCGCTGTCCCTATACCTTCCTATAGGACGGATGTGAAGATTGAAGACTCTGAGGAATTCAATCTAACGAGCAATAGGGAGTTGTCTGACAAGGAAAAAGACAGGCTAACCCAGATGTGCTCGGTTCTCTATGCCCGTTTCAAGCTAGTCGGGAACATCTTGCTCGAGATAAACTCAGATATCCCCATAAACACAGGGATGGGTTCCTCTGCAGCCCTCTCTGTTGCAACAGCCAGGGCTGTCTCTGATCACTTCAAGCTAGGCCTGGGTATAGAAGAGATAAACGCTGCAGCCTTTGAATGCGAGAAGATATTCCATGGCACTCCAAGCGGAATAGATAACAGTGTAGTGTGCTATGAAAAACCAATATATTTCATGGAGACGCCTCAAGCATTTGATATAAAGGAGAAGTTCACGCTGGTAATAGCCAACTCTGGAATCAGGCCATCGACCAAGGAAGTGCTTGCAGAGATCCGGTTTGCGTATATCAAGGACACTGAGAAATATTCCAAGCTTTTTGATGAGATAGCAGCCATTGTCAGCCAGGCAAGGAAATGCATGGAGACAGGTGACATAAAATCCCTTGGAAACTTGATGACATTAAATCACGATTATCTAAGGATGCTGGGCGTGTCTATTCCAGAGACAGACAGGATTGTCAATCTGGCATTGGACGCTGGAGCACTGGGTGCGAAAGTTTCCGGAGCAGGAAAAGGAGGGAATGTGATTGTATTAGTGACCGACAAGACAAAAGACAAAGTGCTGGAAGCGCTGTCTTCCTATAAGACGATCATAAGTGAGATAAGATGAAGCTAGGCATAGGTTCCACAAATCCGGTCAAGATAAGGGCTGCTGTAAGAGGA
>JAAXVZ010000272.1 GCA_013335235.1 Nanobdellota archaeon
AGGCATTGAACGAGGAAGAGATGATAGAGCGGTCGGTAAGATCCGCTATCGAGGCACTCCACGGGCTGAAAGGCGAAGTGATACTGGCGGACTCACTGTCAGATGACAGGACCGTCGATATAGCCGGGAAATATCCTATCAGGATTGTCCAGATAACAGACAGGAAAGACAGGTCATGCGGTGTCGGGCCTGAGCTTGGCTTTCAGCATGCGAAAGGAGACTATATCTACATCCTTGACGCAGACATGGAGCTAGAGCCTGGCTTCCTTGAAGCAGCCAAGGATTTCCTTGACAGCACTCCCGGGGCAGCAGGTGTCGGAGGCAGGATACATGAGATGACTGACACGAACCTTGTATTTTCAAGACGGAAAAAAGACACAGGGAAAGACCTTGGGGAAGTGAAGGAATCGAAAAGCCTGATGATGGGCGGCCTTTACAGGAGGAAAGCCATAGAGGCAGTCGGGCATTTCTCGAACCCCAACCTCCATGCATATGAAGAATCAGACCTTGCGCTCCGCCTGCGTGAAAAAGGCTATAAGCTATTCAGGATGCCGGTAGACATGATCAGGCATTATGGAGACAGGAAGAGCTCGATTGACATTGTCTTTGGCAGATTCAGGTCAAGGTACCTGATGGGCTGCGGAGAATTCTTGAGAGCACATCTCATGAAGCCTACATTCTTGCCTGCTTTGGCCGAGCTTAGGATATATGTATTGGTGATATTGTGGTGGGCGATCCTTTTCATGTCCGCAGCAGCTGCGTTCTTCTGGGTCATCCCTCTCCTGTCTTCATTGGCCGCAACAGTCCTTTTCATGCTTGCCTTCCTCATAAAGAAGAAGAGCGTAAAAGAAGCCAGCTTCTCAATATTCTCATGGAACATGACTGCCTTAGGGCTCATCATAGGATTCCTGGCACCTCAAAAGAGACTTGGGCCAATACCCGCGAAGGTGATCAAGTGAAGCTTCAACAGGCGGCAGGCAAGAGGAACCTGTTCATGATGAAATCTGTCCACAAGGAGATTCTTCTTCTTCTGTTCCTGGTAGTGATTTCTGTCGCAGCAAGGGTCCAGTTTGTGAAGCAGACAGATTTTGACAGCTATTGGATCTCAGGGATGGCAGAATCCATAACACAGTATGGATACGCCAAATGGATATTCCATCCTGCATCGCTTTTCGGATATTATCCAATGTCATACCCAAGCGCGCTCATGTTCTTCCTTGCGACATTCTCAGGGCTGACGGGCCTTGGCATGGAACAGACAATCCTTGTCACTGGCATGACATTAGGCGTCCTTGGGACGTTTCTCGTGTTTTTGATAGGCAGGAAGATCGCAGGATTCTCAGTCGGATATCTTGCAGCCTTCATATTCACCCTCAGTCCGCAGATAATATATTATAGCTCTTATGTGGCATCAGGCAGGTATTTCATGATTGTTTTCTACCTGGCTTTCCTTATAGTCCTGATGCGCCTTTTGCATTATATCGGACTTGGGTTCGATAATGACCTTGCGGAGTCAGAGCTCGCTGGCTTCAGGACAGAAGGGCTTGACATATGGAACGTCATCAAGTATGTGATAGTCGCAGGCCTGCTCTTCATGTTCATGTTCATGATTCACAGGACAGCGCAGCTGACATTGCTCTTCGCAGCCTCAGCAGTGATGACTGTCGCAATATACGCTGCAGCGACAGTATGGGACAAGGCCAGGCATATGCCAGGCATCAAGCATATGCTGAAGCGCTATAAGAAATGGAACAAATGGATACTCATTGATGCTGCAGGTGTTTTCATTCTCCTTGCAATAATCAAGATAATAGACCTTATCAACAGGAACAGGATCGCGACCAACATAGACAGGATGCTCGCAAGAGTCCAGCTTTGGCTCTCTCTCGCCGGCCAACTGGCTGATATGAATGTCATATTCATACTCCTGATGACGGTTGTAGGTATATTGATAATACTTGCTTATTATTTCATTGTGTACAAGCGCCATAACCCAATCGAGAAGCTTGAGAGCCACTATTCACGCGTGTACCAGGAAGTCCCAAACAACCCGAAGAAATATTTCTTCCTGGCGCTGCTGCTGATATGCGGAGTGCTGTTTATCATGCAGTTCTTCGGGAAATCCTATTATCATCCCTCTCTTGAGGA
>JAAXVZ010000053.1 GCA_013335235.1 Nanobdellota archaeon
ATCAATTTCAAATTGATCGCTTAAACTCTCGATGGATGGCGAAATGTGAGGAAGGATTCATCTATTCCTTTCGGCCCAATTGGGCTTGCCATTGGCGCTATCTGAACTGAGACTCTTATCTATTACTTTTAGTGAGTCTATTTTTATTGTGTGATTGTGTTTTATTTTAAAGCTATATCTTCAGTTACGCTAGAATAAACATAAGATCCATTTGTGTCCTCGAAATACCAGTCCTTGTAAGAGGCAGCGGCAGCCTTCGAATGAATGATTGGATGAGTGTCAAAAAGGTCAATGACCAAAGCAGTATCTCCATCGCCACATATAGTGAATTGAAATATACGGGGTTAGGAACCTTCGTGAAATTGAAAGTCCCGAAAAGCTCGCTGTTTGAGCAGCCAGCAGCATTGCAGCTCAAATTTGCATAGGTCCCGTCATTCGTTGCAATATTTGAATAGCCTAAAGCTGTAAAATTATATATGCCCCACCCTTCAGTGCCTGTCGGGTTTGTGGCGGTCCCAAAAGCACCATAGGACGTTGTCGTGACAGTCAGGGCATCGCTTGAATTGCCATAAGCCGTATTATTCTCTGTATCTGAAAAGTTCCTATATGCAATCAGGAAGTTATTTGGGTCAATCGCTATATCGCTGACTGTTGAATTCTGGTTTGCAAACTCAAACAGCACGGTTGCATAGCCTGCCTTCAGCATATAATTAGTTAGGTATCCCGTGGTGTTGCATTCATAATTCTCAAGAAGGATCTTGCTAACATCTACTGAATCGCTTTCTGTCAACTCATTAAATAGATAGGAATCATTGTTTTGGCTGACTAGTTTAATGCTGTTTTCCAAATTATCCTCACTGCACCTCAGTCCGATGAAACGCATCTCATCAAAGGTCTCAGGGTCATCTGCCAGGAACTCTGCCCAGCCGGCATTTGGAGAGCTGATTGTGAGGTTCCCTATTCCAGTGGTATTGAAAGCCACGACCCATGTCTCCCCGTCTCGGAGGTAAGTGATCGGGTTTAGGACAACAATAGATATCTCAAATGTCTGGTTAGACAGATGCGGGACAACCCACTCTAACCTGTCTACTAGCCCATTTTCATCTGAATCAATGTAATCCACTTCATCAATCAAGACCCTGCCTGTATCCTGAAGCCAATATAGCTTGATAGATTCTTTTTTTGCTTCCTCGATGTCTGCCATCGCAGTCACATTGATGAAATGATACTCTGAGGAGACGGTAACCTGTTTTCTTCCTGGCCCGATCTCTTTTTCTGAGACCTGCGGGCCGTCTGTAAGATAGGATACAAAGGCTATATCTCCGCTTGAATTGCTAAATACAAGAGAAGGCGGGACATCCACAACCTCTGTCCTGTCAAGCTGAAGGTGATCTATTTCCTGGCTCAATTGGAGGAGCCTACTGAACGCCTTTCTTGCGCTCTGCGATGAAACAGGCCTCTCAAGCCCAATCTTCTCTCTCTGGAGCTTTGTGTGCAGCGCAATCCTATTGAACTCTTCCAGGCTGACATTCCTGTCTTCAAGCTCGACCTCTAGCATTGCGTCAGATGTAACATTGAAAGCATCCCTGGACAACCCAAGCTTTCTTCCTATGGAGAGATTTACAGCCTGTCTCCATTCAACTGGCTGGCCTGCGATGACAATGCCATGCTCAACAGACACTATTTCCGGAGCCTGAGATGCCTGCAAGGATGTATTGAATGCCGCCCCGCTGATTACTGTATCATTAGTACCTGTAGTATTGGCCAAGGTCGCATTAGCCAATATTATATTGGTTTCTGAGGTGATATTAGTCACGTTTTCAGACTTACCTTCCTCAATATAATAAGAATAGAACAGACTGGTCAGGTGCACAGATGCATCTTCAAGCACAATATCAATCACAATATCACCTGACTCATCCAACTGGCATGTGTCCAGGCAATAGTAATCAAATACAACATGTTCTGCTTCAGGCATAGGCACATTAATAGTTTCGTTCATCTCTCCAGTCAAAGATGCATTTCCCGCAGGTTTCTCTTCTGGCTGCTCCTGAGAGCTGATGTTCTGTATCCGGACGATGTTCTGCCGTATCGGCCTTGGCTTTGTGGCATTCCCCTCTGTCGGGAAAGGCTCTCCTGTTAGGTTCAATCTCTCTGCTGTCCAGTTTGCACTCTCCAGGGAGGTGTTCACGATAGGCTCATCTGGCAATAATATCTCTGTTGAATTATCTAAGGCAGGCTCTTTCGCAGCCTCTTCGATATTTGCCTCTGTCTCTTCAGCAGAAGAAAGCTCACTATTGTTCTCTTCCCATGAAACATTTTCAACTACAAGGACAGTGAGCTGGTTCTTGGCCACACCTAGGTCACGCACATCTACTATGACCCTATCCCCAAGCCTTATCTGGCCGTATCCTCCGCCTATAAAATACCCGCTTATCCTGATCGAAGTGATATTGCCTTTGAGGCTAAGGCTAATAGAAGAAGATTCATTGAATCCCCTATTGATATCTATCGCATCTGCCTGGGAAGTTCCGGCAACCAATCCTGTTGGAGACACCATTGTCCCAATCAATGCAAAAGCGAACACCAATAGGATAGAATAGAATATCACCAGCTCAAGGCTGCCATTGCCACTCTTGCCATAGGCTGCTTTCCTGGCAGGCCAAGGGGAGGGAGCAAGAATCATTTTTCTCCCCTCCTGTGCAGCGCCCTTCTGTAGAGTGTCTGAAGAGTCCTCATGCTCCTGCCTGTCACAGAAGCAATCTGCGCAAGCTTCATGCCAAGTATCTCATGCATGTAGACTACAAGCTGCTCTGCAACTGTGTTTTCCTCAGAACCGAGTATAGAAGCAGGGATTATTATTGCAGAAGATATCTTGAATGGCCCTGGCATCTTTCCTGACGCTCTCTTATATGTGGTCCAGATGACTCTCCTGTCTCTGTTAAGTATCTTGCCGGCTTCTGAGAACCCCATACCTTTATTTTCTATCAGGAACTTGACTGATGACTCCAGCGGAGACAGCTCATAAGAGAATATGCTTGCAGGCAGACCATGTCCCTTATCTTTGAGTATATAGTCCTCAAACTCCTTTAATAGGGATAACTTGTCATATAATGTAGTATTATTTGTCATATAATGTAATATTATTTGTCGTATAATGTAATTAACAACACAATAATAACGTCATACATTGTAATAAACATATATAAATCTTTCGAGAAGAGGAGAAATGCTTAAAAGCCTGCAAAAAACCTGTACCTGTGATGAGGATAGCAATAATAGGTGCGTCAAAAGACAGATCAAAATTCTCTAATAAGGCAGTCAGGGCATACAAAGAGCAGAACCATGTCGTTTTCCCGGTGAATCCTCATGAGAAAGAGATAGAGGGGCTGACATGTTATTCAAGCGTCCTCGATATACCTATCGAGGTCGATGCTGCCTCAATATACCTCCCTCCTGAGATTGGGCTGAAAGTTGTAGATGACATCGCAAAGAAAGGCATCCATGAGGTGTTCATAAATCCCGGTGCAGAATCAGAGGAGATAATAGGACGGCTAAAGTCCCTCGGGATAACGCCGACGCTCGCCTGCAGCATAAGGGCGATAGGTGCTGATCCTGCGAAGGTATAGGCATTAAAGCAAATAATTTAAACCTGCAGCCATTGACTACCTGCATGCCAGGCATATACCACCCTAACAGGCTGCATTGGGAGCAGAAAGATAATATAACAACAGAGATGTACCTCAAGACAATCTTCCTGTATGCTGAATCAAACAACAGGGACCCTAGGCCTGTCGACATTGTAAATGAACTAGACCTGTCCAAGGGAACCGTTTCTGAAATGCTAAAGAAGCTCTCAGGCGATAGGCTAATAGAGTATCACTCATATGGAAAGATAAAGCTGACCACGATAGGACAGAAGAAAGCAGAGAATGTAGTCCGGAAGTATCTTGTCCTGAAGAGGTTCCTGGTGGATATCCTGGGTGTTTCTCCTGCCAAAGCCCATAATGAAGCCTGCGGGCTGGAGCATGTGTTTTCAGACGACAGCATAAAAAAACTTGGCACATTCCTGAATAAAACCAGGCAAAAAAACAAATAACGCATATTCTCCAGATGAAAGTTAGTTAATCCGAACTTTTAGAAAGGCTTATAAAATGTATGGTATTCCGAACTTATTGGAATCCGACAGAGATATTATAAAAGAATTAGGGCGGCATTTCCAGGGATGCTTGAAGTGCACCCAGTATATGAATTATAACACTGAAAACAGTGATAAACAGAGGTAACGCTATGGAAACATTCATCCAAGGTTTGATAATGTCATTCAGGGAAGGATTAGAGGCATTCCTGATTATAATGATCCTGCTAAAATTCCTTGAGAAGAGCAATAACAAGGCCTTGAAAAAAAGTGTCTGGCATGGACTGCTTGCAGGGATTGGTGTTTCGCTGGCCTTTGGAGCAATACTTATGGGCATTTCATCTGTTGTCGGCGGATTGGATTCCGCAGCTAAGTTATGGGAAAGTGTTGCAAGCTTTATCGCAGTTATGCTAATTGTCGCATTCATCATCTGGATGATAAACCACGGCACAAGGATGAAAAGGCATATTGAAGGAAAAGCTGCGCTGAACCTATCCGGGAGCGGCATATTCTTCATTGCCATGTTCATGGTTGCAAGGGAAGGTGCCGAGATCGCACTGTTCCAGTTTGCTGGCAAATACCCTATGCTATCAATACTGGCCGGAGTCTCCCTTTCAATAGGCCTTGTTGTTTTGGTTTATTATTCATTTGTGAAAGTAAGGCTGCAGGCTGTTTTCAATATCACTCTTGCCTATCTGATACTGCAGGCAGGTTTCCTTCTGGGATACAGTGTCCATGAAGGCCTTTCCGCGTCAAAAGACCTGGGGATGGTCCCTGGCAACAGCCCACTTTTCGCCAGGGCATATGATCTGTCCTCCACTTCCCTGAACCATAAAGAGGGAGTGATAGGGGTTCCGCTGTATGTTGCTTTCGGGTGGTATTCAAAACCAGAATGGGTACAATTCATTCTCCAGTATCTCCTTACAGCTGCGCTTTTTTCATATTGGCACAACAAACTGAAAACGTCTAAAAAAATCCATCACACCCCTGGCAGAGCTTAGCCGCAGCAAAGCTGCGGGGTATTATACCAAAGATAGAGTATAGGGGAAGCAGCTTTGGACCACAGGTGATTTTGCGCACCATGCCTGTTTTTTCGCAATTCTTAAAAGCAACGCCCTATTACACTTTTCGGGACTGGGTTTTGGACAAAAAAAAATTAGATAAGCTATTGACCTGGGCAGCTACAGGGCTGCTAGGTATTCTGTTATTAAAGGAGTTCATCCTATTCCTTGTGCTTGTCGTCCTCTCTGCAGCGCTACAGACATGGTGCTATTCCAGGGAGATAAAGCTTAGCTTTGGGCAGGTTTTTTTCTTGTCTATCCTCATGTCAAGGCTGGAAGGCGCCGGCGGAGCTGTGCTGTTCATCCTCGCCGGAGGCATGCTTCCAGAGATCATGACCGGCAACCTAGAAGCGAAGACAGTGATAGCCTACCCATTGATGGCTGGTTTTGCAACTTTTGCGGCATATGTTCCCGGCCTGGATATTGTGATTGTAGGAATACTGCTATCTTTGATATATCATGCCTTATTATATATAATCTCAGGTGCTGTAGGTGAATCACTGCCTGAGAAGATACTGGAAGTCATCCTGCCACTTTTGATGAACCTGATATATTTCACATCATTCTCGAGGGACCTGCTAACACTGTTCACAGGATTCAAACTAGTTTAAGGCCGCCGGTTACAGAATCAATCAACCCGTCTTCATCAGGCCCTATTGCAAGGCAGGTTTCTGTGCCAGGGGCGATGACGGTCTTTCCAGCATCAGTTATCAGGGCACAGACTAGCCCTTTTTGCTTTGCCCTATCCTGAAAGATATAGAGATCCTCTCTAGTGTCTATCTTAAGGGCGATCTTGGCTGCCCCAGCCATCCTCCATTCTTTTATAGTGTCCCTGTCTGAGCGCAGGACTGCCTCTACTGATGCGTGCGCTGCTTGGGCAGCCATCTTGCCTTTAGGGAGCTTTAGGTCTGCTCGTATAAGGATGACTTGTTTCATAGCTAGGCAAATAGGTTTGCCTATTTATAAGTGTAGCGATAGATTTAATAATAGGCAAAAGCTAAAGAAGTGCATGCGTGAAGTTGAGCTTGCGAAAAGGGAGACAAGGAAGAAAACAGCCAAACCGCTGCCCTATGCATATAAGACACTGCTGTATATTGCGGTCGGTGTGCTGCTGCTATTCACTATAATCACAAAAAACGATTTTGTCCTACTGCTTTTTTTCATGGCATTGTCGACAGCCATAAACTATGAGACAAACATGACCTCAATCAGGTTCAATCCGCAGCCAGAGGTCTTCGCAAGCCTGGTCCTCGCGAAGATGGTCGGGTTTCACTATTCGTTTATCATGCTGATACTGCCGACTGTGCTAGTCGACATATATACTGCAAGACTGGACCCAGATACATTCATCTCACTTGCCTTGACAGCAATCATAAGTTTTCTCATGGCAACAGTCCATATATTGGACTTCCTTCCGTTGGCCCTGATATTGGTCACTATGAAATTCATAATCGGATCAGCGATCAATCTTGCCCTTGACCTGTCAATGGAAGAGCTGCTTTTTGAGCATGTCTTGGGATTTGTAGTCAATGCTGTGCTGCTCCTTGCTTTTGGATCATTCTTATTTGCTTATTTTGCTTAGAATATGGAAAATATCATCACCGCAGATGGCTCTCCGACCATGAGGAATGCAGAGAACGGCGAGCTTTATCACTCAAAATCTGGTGCTGTAGAGGAAGCCATAGAGAAATATATCAAGCCATGCAGGATTGCCGGGTTCAATAGCCGGCTAAGGGTGCTGGACATAGGCTTTGGGTTAGGCTACACGGCAATCGCTGCAATAGATGCAAAGAAATCAGGTATAGAGATTGAAGTTATATCTCTGGAAAAAGACATGCTGATACCTCAGCTGCAATCGCTGAAGCCAAACCTTCAAAATTATTGGATCATTTCAAAGCTGGAATTCGACCCCAGGACAAGATGCTATCTCTATGAGGACAGGCTGGTTTATCTCAAGGTCATGATAGGAGATGCTAGAGAGACGATAGACAGGGCTGAAGGGAAGTTTGACGCAATATTCCATGACCCTTTCTCACCAGGCAGGAACCCGGATCTCTGGACAAGAGAATTCTTTTCTAAGCTAGCCCATAAGATGAAAGAGACATCTGTGCTGGCCACATATTCATGCGCAAGGAAAGTGCGCGAGAACATGGCAGCGGCAGGCCTTGCCGTATCAGATGGACCTATTATCGGCAG
>JAAXVZ010000273.1 GCA_013335235.1 Nanobdellota archaeon
ACAAGAGACGCTATATAGCGATTTTGTTTTATCTAATGATAACTTGACAGTCGCCTACCTGAAGCATGAAGTCTCCTATTTCAGGGAGAACAGGACCTTGAATTCTAGGGAGGATTTGAACTATACATATTACAAGACAAGCTTATGCTTCACCAATATTACACGAGGTTGGGAACTCTGCAAAGAGATCAAAGTTCCGTGGAAGAGGCAGGGAACAGGGCTCGATTACAAGATGTGCTGGAACAGAGATGGCAAGCTTGCCTATGGATTCATGCTAATTCAGCAAAAGAAAGGCATAGCCAGCAATTATTTCTATTCCGGCCTCAGGGAAGTCGATTCAAAGCTAAATGAAAGAAGACTCCGGCTTGGCGTGAAGTTTGAGGATTTCTGCAATGCAAGCTATGATTATTCCACTAATGCTTATAATTTCGAGACAGCTAATGACGCTGGTTTTGGGAGGAGATGGTATCTCTCAAAAAACGGAAACGTGACATTATTCATCTCTGATAAATCGCTTTCATCAGGTTAGCTTTATAAATAAGATGTTGCTTTTCGCTGGAAATGCAATTGTTCCAGGACCTGGATTATAAGCGTAAGGCAAGAGCGCTACATTCTTCACTTAAGGATCATTATCTTGGAGAGAATAGGATACGGAGCGCAAGGCTCTCTACACCCAGGACTATTGAAAACATGGTTGGCAGGTTCCAGCTTGAGGAAGCAATAAGCAAATCCCATAGGGTCTTTGTGAAAGGTGCGCCTGGCGACGGCAAGACGACAATGCTCACACAATATTGCAGTGAATATGGGGCTATTGCTTTTGCGCTTCCATTATACCATCTCGGCACGCAAGTCACACTCCAGGATCCAAGAGAATTGTCTCTGTTCATCTCTAGTTGGGCAAAACAGGACCGCGAGTTCATAGACCAAGTGCTAGGGAAACCGGAAACTCTTGTAGCAATAGATGGCATTGATGAGATTGCGGATGGAGCCAAGAGGAACAGGACCATGGATTGGTTCAGGGAGACTCAGGGTTTCTATGCTGCCAAGGGCAGCTCTTTCAAGCTGATGTACGCTGCATCTAGGTGGGACACACCAGCGCCTGAGTTTGAAAAATACGAGCTTACAAGACTGACCGAAGACCAGATCGCAGAGGTCTTTACCAGACAGCTTGCAAGCCAGCCTTGGGCAGCGGCAAGGGACAGGCTTGGGAGGGAGATAAGATTTGATGAGAGCAGCGCAGATTTCATACGCGGCCTAGGCAGGGTGTCATATCACCCTTTCCTGACATATCCTTCCTATCTCAAGCTTGCGGCGGCATGCGGCGGCTTCATAGATGAGAGCTTTACAGGATTCATAGAAAAAGGCGTCAAGAGCATCTCAGCAATGACAGAATCCCTGAGGACATGCAAGCCAGAGGACAGGGAAAAAGTAAAAGAAGTAGATTCTCTGATGAGATACCTTCCCGAGGCTCTTGAGTGGATCGCTATGCTTGGCCAATTTTCAGGAAGAAGGGCAGTATCCGAGACAGAGCTATTAGACATCCCTAATTGGAATGATAATTACAGATACCCATCCGGGCTTTCCAATGTACCAAGGGAGGTTAGGAAGACTATGCTTGAAGTAATCTCAAAATATTCAGGTTTTTTTGCAGTGTCGCATCATGAAGGGGCTGAACCATATTATTATTTCACACATCTCGGCCTGCAGGAGGCCCTTGTCGGAAGAGGTATCGCAAACAGGTTCATGCAGATGGGATCAGAAAGGGAAAAGAGCGAGTTCAATCCTGAAAGATATGTCTCGAGGTGGGATGATCCATGGATGCGCCAGCCGCTCCTATTCATGCTTGCGACCCTGCCTGGAAACTGGGCCGAGACATATATCCCGAGTCTGTTGAGCGAGGCAGATGAAAGATTCATAGCAGATATGTATATGTTCCTGAGCACATCAGCCATCCATTATAAGCTAGTAGAGCAGATGAAGCCGGCATATGATAAAATATATTTAGATAGGAAAATTGATAACTCCCTGCTCAAAGACAGATTGCGTCACTGGTCCAAGGAGCTAGCGTAGTCCTTTTATATAACTGAATTATTCATTTTCTAATGGGGGTAGATGAGATATTCTCTCAAGTGGAACGCTCGCTCAGAAGCCTTGAATTTGAAGAGCAGCATGATAGCGCTAACAGAG
>JAAXVZ010000274.1 GCA_013335235.1 Nanobdellota archaeon
CGACTTCTTCAGGCGTACCTTCTGCTATCACATAGCCACCTGCGTCCCCGCCCTCTGGCCCAAGATCAATTATGTAATCTGCTGATTTTATGACATCAAGATTATGCTCTATCACAAGGACGGTATTTCCCTTATCGACCAGCCTTGTGAGGACATGGATCAGCTTGCTGACGTCATGGAAATGCAACCCTGTTGTAGGCTCGTCAAGGAGGTAAAGTGTTTTTCCCCCAAGCTTCTTGGATAGCTCACGCGTCAGCTTTATCCTCTGGGACTCTCCGCCGGAGAGCGTGGTTGAGCTCTGGCCAAGGCTGATATAATTAAGGCCTACATCTGCCAGAGTCCTTAATTTCCTTTCAATATGGGGGACATTCTCAAAAAGGGCGACTGCCTCTTCAACGCTCATCGCAAGGACATCTGCTATTGACTTCCCCTTGAATTTTATCTGAAGAGTCTCTGCATTATAGCGCTTTCCTTTGCATTCCTCGCACTCAACATAGACATCCGGCAGGAAGTTCATCTCGATCTTGATGAGACCATCACCTTTGCAAGCCTCGCATCTTCCGCCATCTACATTGAACGAGAAACGCCCTGATTTGTATCCTCTAGCCCTAGCTTCCTCTGTCGAAGCGAAAATCTCGCGGATCATATCAAATACCTTAGTGTAAGTTGCGGGATTGCTCCTGGGTGTCCTTCCAATCGGCGATTGATCGATGACTATCACCTGGTCAACACCATCAGCACTGAGTCCGGAATGTTTTCCAACAGGGTCGCTTGACTTTGTAAGCTTATTTTTCAAGGCAGGATATAATATATCATTTATCAGCGTAGACTTGCCAGAGCCTGAGACACCTGTGACAAGTGTCAGGCACTCTAAAGGAAAAGAGACGTCAATATTTTTCAGGTTGTGCTCGCTCGCGCCCTTGATGGCAATAGAGCCTTTGCCTTTCCTTCTCTTCTTTGGAATCTCTATCTTAAGCTTTCCAGATAGGTATTTGCCTGTTATGGAGTCAGATTTCAGAAGGTCTTTTGATGTCCCTTCAAAAGTGATGTTTCCTCCATGTATCCCTGCGCCTGGGCCGATGTCGACAACATGGTCTGCCGCCCGTATTGTCTCTTCATCATGCTCAACGACAACCAATGTATTTCCTAAATCTCGCAATTTAAGGAGTGAATCAAGGAGCTTCTGGTTGTCGCGCTGATGCAAACCAATTGATGGCTCGTCAAGGACATATAGGACACCTACAAGGTTAGAGCCGATCTGTGTCGCAAGCCTTATCCTTTGGCCTTCTCCGCCAGATAATGTGCCTGCTGCTCTTGATAATGTCAGGTATTCTAGCCCTACCTTCTGCAAAAATGATAATCTAGCTAGTGTCTCTTTTTTCAGCTGTTTGGATATAGCCTCTTCTTTTTCTGTAAGTTTCAGAGACTCAAAGAAGATAAGGCATTCCTTCACAGACATGTCTGTGACATCTATGATTGATTTCCCGGATATCTTCACTGCAAGGGCTTTCTTTGATAGCCTCATGCCATGGCAGTCAGGGCAATCCTTGACCCTCATGAACTGTTCCATCCTCTCCCGTGCATAGTCTGAGGTTGTCTGCTTATGCAGTCTCGTCAGCATCGGGATGGCGCCTTCAAACCCGCCATTATAATTGTATGAGCTTGTGCCGTCACGGCTCTCCATCTTATAATCAAAGCGCTCCTCTGTCCCATATAGGAGAATATTCAGCGCTTCTTTGGGCAGATCTCTTATAGGCACCATCATAGAGAAGCCGAAACGCTTCGCAACAGTAGCAACCTGATTCAATCGCCATGAATCCATAGCTCCAGAGAAAGCTGCAATAGCTCCTTCTGCAAGGCATTTATCCTTATCTGGGATCACAAGGTCTGGGTCAAATTCCATCTTCACACCCAATCCCTCGCAAGTCTCGCAGGCTCCAAAAGGGCTGTTGAATGAGAACATCCTCGGCTGCAATTCCTCAAAAGTGAAACCGCATTCTGGGCAGGCCATCTTTGCAGAATATAGTTTCTCATTATCTTTTCCAGCTGCAATGACAAGCCCTTCCCCTTTCTTCACAGCAAGCTGGATAGCCTCAAAAAGCCTTGACTTGTCTTTAGTGTCAAGCCTGTCAACAACAGCTTCTATATCATGCTTCTTGTATCTCTCAAGCGCGACTTTAGAATCA
>JAAXVZ010000054.1 GCA_013335235.1 Nanobdellota archaeon
GGCAATGTGAACCTGACCTTGAAACTTGCTGACCCTCCATCTGGGACATTCTCGACCCGTTTCGGCTCAATCTCAAAATAAGGTGTCAGGTCAGCGCCCTTCTGGCGCTCAGCAAGGAAATCATAAGCAACAGGATACCCTTCTGCATTCCTGACGACATAAGTGTTCTCCCTGACAGCGCCAGGCGCGAAGTCCTGTATAACCTTCAGCTCTCCGGAGATTGACAAAGCATAAGCCTGGATCGCAAGCAATAGCAGTAGCAGCAGAGGAATGCCTAGTTTTTTCATCAGTCAATAGCTCAGCAAAACAGCCTTATAAAAGTTTCTATGTGAGTGTCCCGGTGAATTCTATAGAATTATTGTCATAAAGGTCAGAAGGCAGGTCAGAAGGGATGACTATCAGCCTCTCTGCGGCAATTTCAACTATAAGCCAGATAATGGAGATGAGATTGCAGTAGATATCCTGGTAGTCATCCCTTCTGACCTGCCTGTGAAGTTCTGCCAGTCGTTTGACCCTGATGCAAAAGAGGAGCATGCGCCAGACTCATTGTTCCTGGTTTTCCATTGGAGCAGCTGGTCTGTCGCGTTCGGCTGATGCCCTTTAAAAAATCCGTCGACATGCGGACCCTTTATCGAAACTGTCAGGTTGACATTCCCTGCATTCTCAAGGATAAGCGGACCTGGGATGCTGTCTGCTGTCCAGCAGTCATCCCTGTCAGAATATGTCTCTGCCGCTGTAAGGGTTGCATTATATGCGCACTCCGGCTTCTCTGTGCTATTGACATAGCCTGTACCAAAATCAACTATGGAGCTGACAAGGTAGATACTTATGCTCTGGACCAGAGTGACTGAGACATTCCCAGTCTGGCTGCTTGCCTGACCTGTCAGCCGGTCATTATCCCTTATCAGAACTGATAAGTATATAAAAGAGAAGACTGAGAAAAGCGCAAGCGAGAGCGCAAGGAAAAAAAGTACTCTTGTGCTCTTAGGATGCTGCGGCTGTGAACTCAATTGAGGCATTTTCATATGTCTGACCACTTGGGATTGTTGCCGGAATCACAACCATTACATCAATAGCTAGCTCATCCTGCCCTTCTGGCGTGAATCTCAGGTTATCGCATATGCTATCTCCTACCTGCGAGAAATTCTGCCAGCTTAATGCAGCTGTCACATTCTCTGTGCACGCATCAGTCTCATTGTTCCTGAACTTCCATTGAAGAAGCTGGTCTGTCATAGCTCCAGGATTGTATCCTAGGAAGAATGTATCTGAGTCAGGACCTTTTACAGTCAGGCTGACATTGACATTCCCATCATTCTCCAATAGCAATGGGCCTGGCTGGGCTGTGTTGTTTGTCCAGCAATCATCCCTGTCCGTATATCCAGCTCCTGCAGTCAGTGTCGCGTTAGCCGCGCAAAGGGCATTTGAATCATTGACATATCCTGCGCCAAAATTGACTGTGTCCTGATTTAGTAGGATAGAAAGTGATGTCTCAACCCGGATTGTGACATTGCCTGAATCAGTCGTTGCCCTGGCAGTGACTTTTACTGGGACCTGCCTTGGCAGGCTGTTCATGATAAGCATAGACATCAATACAGAAAAACACATTACCCCAACAACTAGCATCGCAAGAGACCTGTTTGAGACCACTTTCATTCCTCCTTAGCTCGCAACAGCAGTAAAGGTTATCGTTGAATTCTCGTATGTCGTTCCCGAAGGGATGCTTACGTTCATGAAAACCTTCATATCAATCGCTATCTCATCCTGGTTCTCAGGGAAGTATCTCATATTATCGCATATCCCTTGCGATCCTCCTGTAAACTCCTGCCAGTTTGATGCAGCTGTCACGATTTCAGTGCATGCTGTTGTCTCGTTGTTTCTCATCTCCCAGGAGAGGTTTGCCTGCATGAATCCTGCGTAACCATTGAAAAAGTCACCGCTCACAGGACCAACAACAGAGACTGATGCATTGACGTTTCCATTGTTCTCAAGCAGTAATGGACCTGGCGCAAGAGAATTGTTTGTCCAGCAATCGTTCGGATCTGCTGTTGCCGGAACATTATATGCTGCACCTGCTGTCAAGGTTGCATTATTGCATTTTGTAGCGTTGATTGCGCCTGCACCCCAATTTACTGTGTCAACATTAAGCAGGATGCTAAGATCCTGTTGCACTGTCAAAGTGACATTGCCGGAATCTGTCGAGGCCCTTCCTGTTGTTCCGCCTGAAAGCTTGTTCAACGTATAGACTGTTGTCCCAAGCGAGATTATGATTGCTGTCACCAAGAACAGCGCTAATGTCCTATTTGAGATATCTTCCATGATTATTGCCCCTCCGGTCTTTGCACTCTGAGCGTGACTTTCCCTGTTGCAGATGAAAGTCCGGCCTTATGATCAAGTACAGTTATCGAGACTCTTGCTGACTGCTCTGATGCGCCTTTATATAAAGGCGCCTGATTCACCCTGTTCAGCTCAGAAAGGACTGTGAATGTCCCCAACACCGAGATGACAACTGCCAGTACAACAAGAACGACAACTATAGATTTTGGTAGGTCTTCTTCTCTTTTATCTTCAATATTATCCATACCCTCACCCTTTAAAGTAGTAAATACATCCTCTTCCTAATATATAAATGTTATTATTAACCTCACCAAGCGCAGTATTATGGGCTGTCCTTTTTTGTAAGCTTCTTGTTGATATATATAAAAAGGAAGATATTAAGTATGATCAATACAACCACTGCAACACCAAGCAGAGGCAAGCTGCCCTGCCTGTTTTCTGTCACCTTGCCGCTTATCCTGTCGCTGAAAGTAACCTTATCTATAGAGACGACTGAAGAGAACAGCCTCTCAAAAGTCTTGTCCTGATAATTAACTACCACATGGAAATCATACTTGCCGACCTCAATGCCTTCTGTATTCCAGTATGCATTGACTACAGCGCTTGACCTAGGCTCTATCTTTGCCGGCATAGAATTAAAAGATGCCACGCGCTGGCCATCTTTGCTCACCTCAACCCTTGAATCTACATTAACAGGCTCGTTCCACCTATTCAATAGATAGATGTCTACCTTCGCTATCTGGCCTATCTTGAAATTATTGACTTCAAGCCTGTCAAGCTCCAGGAGGAAGCCACCTACCTTAAATGGCTCCGCAAGCTCAAGGAGCTTGCTATCATAATCTACGACAGCGCTCATGTAATACAAGCCATCATTCTCCGGTGTCCATTCTGCGACCAGCTGGGCTGTCTCTCCGGGCATGACTGAGGCCTTATCAGTCTCGACCCTAGCACTCACTTCATTTGTCGGACCCTTTATCTCCAGGCTTCCAACTGCCTTCTCTATCTTCTCTTTCCCATAATTGGATATCGCAAAAGTGAAAATCACTGGTTTCCCTTTCTCTCCAGGCTGTATGAAAGGCTTTCCAACCAGGAACTTTCCAGGGTACGGCACATTCACCCTGAGCTGGTGCGTTATTGCCGCAGTTGCCATGACAGTATTCTCCTGCGTAGTATCCTTAGGTACTTGCATAGCGACTATGCCTCCCTGTAGTTCACCAGGAGGCAGGTCGCCTGGAAGGTTTATCTTGAAATTCACCCAGGTCTCTTCTTCCTCAGCGATGAATACCTCTTTCTCAAGCTGTACATACTTACCAAGGAAACCTTCGGGGACAAGGACGATCTTTGTCGGGACCTCATCTACGATTATCCTGACGCTCCCCTCAAGCACAGCGTTGCTTGCAAAATCGAATTTAGAGCGTGCAGGTGCCATGCCAAAGCCTGACACTAAGCCAAAGCAGATGAGCAAGAAGAAGATGAGCCTTAACTTCATGATTGCTCACCTACTATATATATAGAGGATTTTTTGGATGTCGCAGAATCATATAGCGGGACCTGGACCCTTATATCTATCTCTGCATTGTCCTTTGTATCATTATATTCTATATCTTTTATTATTGTCAGGTTCTGGGTTGCAATGGAGGTGACATTGGTCCAGGTAATAGTGGAGGCTGTCCAATTGAAAGACCCTGGCTCTGTGGAATCGTTATCTGCCTTGAATTGGAAGTATTCTGTATTCAGCCCTTCTGTATCCCAAAGAGAAGCGTTCGCGCCGATCCTGGAGATATTGACCCTAATGTTTCCTGTGTTCTCTAAAATCAATGGAAGATAGCCATCATCTGTATCCTTTGATAGGTTCCTGACAATATTGCCGAAATCTATCTGGTTTGTGGTCAATGTCAGGCTGATGTAAGACTCTATAGTGAAATTCCACCTCTCTGACCAGGCACTATTGTCTGTGCCGTCAGATGCCATGACCTCCCAATAGATCAGATTGTCTACGCAGAATTCCGTATCTGCTGTGTAATTCTCTGTGCTGACATTTGCGGAGATATTTGTACCGCAGTAAAATAAGGAGGAGAAGCTGGTATTGATTGTGAAATTAAGGAGGTCTCCGTCAACATCAGTTGATGTCCAGTCGAAAAAAGGATATCTCTCGTGATAGGTGATGTTGCCATTTGAAGGAGTAAGTAAAATAGGGATATCTGGCCTTGAGTTCAATATCGTAATAGTAGCGCTGTCAAAAGAGGAGTAATTGAAGCCGTCAAAACTGCGCACTGTGCAGTTCCAGGTCTCTCCTTTTGTTGTATTTCCTGAACCTAGCGTGGTTATGGCTGCACTGACCCCGCTCGCGAGTCCTGTTGTGTTTCCGGAAAATATGAGGTCTGTCCCATTGTACCAGTACCATTCTGCTGTCAACTCAGCATCTTCCGGATCTGTCGGTGTTGCCAGGCACTGCACTTCGCTGGTCGTATTCGGCGCCGCAGGGTTGAATATAGGTGTACTGATATCCGGAACAAGGTTTTCCATAGAGACAGAGCTTGAATTCAACGTAGTCCCGTCAGAATAGCCGTCATTCGGTGTGACTGAACAATGCCAGCTCTCATTCTGAGATGTCTCGCTATTGACAAGTATATTTGTGGAATGTGATAGAAGCCCTGCCTGGTAGTCTGCATAAATCTGATCTGTCGTGAGCGATATGTTATATATTTTCAATTCATCAATTGTCCCTGGAAAATATTCAGCGCCCTGCGAATGCCTTCCTATAGCCACTGCTGTCGCACTAGGAGCTATAAAGTTTAAATTAGTTGATGTGCTTGAGGTTAAGGCGCCATCTATATAATATTTTATTGTGGACCCATTATATACAGCTGAAACATAATACCATTTAGTATTATTTGTAAGGTTCACAAATCCCAAACCAGGGGTTTCATCCAGGGTAGACCCATTGCCTATGCCAAGAAAAAGACAATTGGTCTTATCGCATCCACCATAACCTCCAAGGGAGAGCCTATATCCCTGCTTGCTTGGCCAGTTTTGTTTCGCGACAATGTTATAATTAGTTGAGCTAGCATTGGTGGCAATCTTAATCCAAGCTGTAATAGATAGCTTGGTAGCCGGTTCCAGGACAGTTGAATGTGGTATCTCTATGTAGCTTGACACGCCATCGAAATTGTAACCGCCTGATATTTTGCCCCCTGTCCTATTCCATACTGCTCCAAATACTGTCCCGTTATTCCCATATCCTGAATAGTCTGTCGCATTAGTTCCCTCTCTCCCATTTGCACCATCAAAAGGCATATACAAAACTGTTGTCGACACATTATTCCTGTACCAATTAGTGATATTCACAATACTATCTGAGTCAATATCATTGACGTTGTTCCAGTTGCATGTAAGATTGCTTGTGATATTAGGTAAAGCAGGCGTAATAGTTGGAATATCTTGTGTCGGAGGTGCATTGGATATATTGATTGTAGTCGAGTTATATCCAGAATAGTTCCATCCGTCATATACCCTGGCTGTGCAGTTCCACAGCTCGAACTTAGTTGTGTTCAGCGGTCCCAATGTTGCGACTGCTGTATTTATCCCAGAGATCACTCCGCTTGTATTCCCTGAGAATTTCAATGTCGAGGAATTATACCAGAACCATTCAACTTGCAGAGTCAAGTTCTCTGTATCTGTCGCTGTCACATTGCAAGAGAGAGTGTCGCTTGTGTTTGCAACTATAGGGGAGATTGAAATAGAGGATATGGATGGAGCAAGGTTGATGACCAATACAGATGACGAATTCCTGGCTGTCCCGTCCTGATAGCCATCATTTGGAGTGGCTTGGCAGTGCCAATTGTCAGCCACTGAGAGCTCGTCACCCATCAGTATATTGACTGACCTGCTATTTGCTCCTGCCAGGTATTCCTGATAGATTTGGTTAGGAGAATAGGAAAGGTTGGAGATCTTCACCTCATCGATTGTCCCATTGAAATAATCATATCCGCCTGCAATCAGGAGAGCATTTGCAGTTATATTGAAGTCTCTTGTAGTGTTATCCCAAAGCATTCTTGTTCCATCTGCAAAGTATTGTATCGCTGTTCCATTATGTGATATTGCAACATGATGCCACGACCCAAGGCTTATGTTAGTCATCGATCTTGGGACGCCGTTCCAATCAAAGACAAACCCGCCTGCATTTGCCATTAGCTCGTAAGAATTGTTCTTGAAAAGGATCGCCTGCGATGGAAGTGTCGCTGTTGTCAGGTTGATTGCCTCGACAGCCCCATTATGGCCAAAAGAGAGGATGTAAAGCAATTTTCCATCTGAAGCAAGCGAAACAGATGATGATTCTGCAGCACCGGCGCTTCCTATTGCAGGATATACGGTCCATCCGCTAAAAGAAGATCCATTGAAGAGGGAGTATGCCAATGAAAAATTATTTAGCGTATTATTGTGTGTAAATGATGCATAGTAAAGCGCATTTCCGACAAGAACCATATCATGGTAGCAATAATTTGTCGCACCTGTGCCATTTGGTGGTGTCTGCGATGTCCAAGAGCTAAACCCTGTTCCATTCATATTGGAATTGGCTGTGAAGAAAACCTCCACTTCACCATTATGCGCAAAAGCTGAATAATACATTTTTAGGCCATCAGTATCCATCGCAACACCGGTAGTCTCTGCTGCACCTGCACCGTTTGGTGCTGATTGGGATGTCCAACCTGAAAAATCGCTTCCATCAAGGTTTGAATTGGCTGTAAGGAAGGCCTCGACTGCATCTGAATGAAGATATGCTGCGAAATAGAGCTTTCCATTTGCGACTGCCATGTCTATCCCTGAGCCATCATTGTCCCCGCCACCATCTGGAGCTGTCTGGTTGGTCCAGCCTGAGAAACCGCTGCCGTCAAGGTTTGAGCTAGAAGTAAAAAATCTCTCTACACCTGCGTTATCTGAATATGCCGCATAGTAAAGCTTCTCGCCGTCTGAGCCTATGGCAACGCTGGTTGTGTCTGACGCTCCTGCACCGTCTGGCGCAGTGAGGGCGCTCCAG
>JAAXVZ010000055.1 GCA_013335235.1 Nanobdellota archaeon
CGAGGACATTGCGCACACCGAGGAAGGCGGCCGCAAGGCCGGAGACGACCCGTCGCGGGTCAGCAAGGCGGCCAAAGAACGCGGGCTGGATCAGGTGGGCACGCTCGGATCGGGCAACCACTTCGCCGAGATTGACGTGGTGGCCGAGATCTACGACGCCGAGGCAGCCGACGCCTTCTTTGCGGGGCTGCGGGCCGCATGACCAGCGGATCGGTGCCCGCGTCAACGGCGCTGCCCGTGGCAGGTGAGGAGAACGCTTAAATGCCAACCACTGTCAGCTCTACCAAATTTGGCGCATATGGCGGGCAGTATGTGCCGCCTGAACTGAAAAAAGTCTTAGATAATCTGGATAGGGAGCTGAAACTAGCCCTGAAGGACAGCAAGTTCAAGAAAGATTACAAAAAGTTGATGGCAGATTATGTCGGCAGGCCTTCGCCGCTCTATCTTGCGGAGAACCTGAGCAAGGATCTTGGCGCAAGTATATATCTCAAGCGAGAGGACTTAAACCACACAGGAAGCCACAAGATAAACAATACAATTGGCCAGGCGCTCCTAGCAAAGAGGATGGGCAAGAAAAAAGTGATTGCAGAGACCGGCGCTGGCCAGCATGGGGTCGCGACAGCGACTGCTGCCGCGCTTCTTGGGATGGAGTGCGACATCTACATGGGCCAGATAGATGCAGACAAGCAGAGGATGAACGTGCACAGGATGCAGCTTCTTGGAGCAAGAATTATTGTTGTTTCCGGATCGCTGAAAGAGGCTGTTGATGCTGCCCTTGACGCATATGTAAAAGATATGTCTGTATATTATCTTCTTGGAAGCGTTGTCGGCCCACACCCTTACCCTTTCATGGTGAGAGAGTTCCAGAAAATAATAGGAGAGGAGACAAGAGCCCAGATCCTGGAAAAAGAAAACAGGCTTCCTGACTACCTTATCGCATGTGTAGGCGGCGGCTCGAATGCGATGGGCCTATTCAATGCATTCATGCAAGATAAGAATGTTAAAAAAATCGGTGTCGAGCCTGCGGGGTTAGGGCTCTCTACTGGAAAGCATGCAGCGACGCTCACGCTTGGGAAACCAGGGATAATCCATGGTTTCAGATGCTATCTCCTCCAGGATGAGAAAGGCAATCCTGCTCCTGTCCACAGCATTGCCTCAGGGCTGGACTATCCCGGTGTCGGGCCAGAGCACAGCTTCTTCAAGGACACATTGCAGGCAGAGTACGCAACAGTCACAGATAAAGAGGCGCTTAGCGCGTTTAAGCTGCTATCAGAAAAAGAAGGGATAATCCCTGCTCTTGAGAGCAGCCATGCGGTGGCGCATGCAATCACGCTCGCAAAGGCGCATCCTGGATGCGTGATGATAATAAACCTCTCAGGAAGAGGAGACAAGGACGTTGAATATGTCCTTGGCCTAGATAAAAACGGTGAAGAAGATGAAACTGATTGATGACCTCAAAGACAGATTGTATGGAAAAATTACGCATTATACTGTCACAGGGATATCGACACGAAAGGAAACTGTCCGTGGCTATGTCCCTGATTATTTTGGCCATCCTATGTTCAGTTTCCCATTCACTGTTGAAGGTAATGCAGAGGTAGCTAGTATCAACCTAATATCTGAAGGAAATGCCACTTCAATAGATTTCATTGTGAATGAAACAATAGAGCCTGTTTTGCAAGGCGCACACCTCCCTTATGTGACTATTTCCAGGGACAGGCTGTCGCAGCTTAATGGAACTAGCTTTGACTCAAGGCAAAAGCAGGCAGAGTACTCGCTAAAAGGCACAGGTGGATAAGATGAAGATCGTACTGATGGTGAATGATCAGAAGTCCTGCAATATAGACTGTGGACATTGCTACCTTCCGTATGCGGGAAATAGGTCGCCTGAAGACACGCTAGAGGCTGTAATAAACCTGAAGGCACAGGGACACGATGTGATAATCGCTGGCAGCGAAACTCTTGTCGACACTGGTTACTTGGAAGCATACATGGAAGCAGGCCAGGATTACTTGCTGACAAACGGGATACTATTGAACCATAAGCCAGAATTATTTGACCTGATTGAGGAACATGGCATCAAGACAATCCAGATAAGCGCGCACTTCGGGATAGATAAAGAGCTGAAGAGCGTCCCTATAAGCCTTGTCGGAAAAGTGGCTACTGAAGCAAAGTACCGCGGGTTTGATGTGAGGCTTGCGACAACAATTACATCAAAGAATTATCATGATGTAGAAAACATGTGTGGCCTTGCGTATGGAATGGGTGCTGATGAATTGAAGTTCATAAGAATGATTCAATCAGGAAAAGCTGAGGCAGATAACGAAAATAGCCTGACACAGGAGAATATCAATATGTTTTTTGACTATGTCACAAGGACAAGGGCAAAATATGACAAGGATGAATTCAGGATAAGTATGCATGGAAATTTCGGGCCAAGGCCAGGAAGCGCTGGAGAGTCCTTAAGCCTGAGGAATGGATATTGCCCTGCCTCAGATGGCCTTGTCGCGATAGCCCCGGACGGTGTAGTATATGGCTGCCCGTTCCTGATGAATATACCTATAGGAAGGTATGTGGAAGGGAGACTAGATATGAAAAGCATATTTCAGGACAGGCTGGCCTGCCTTGCTAAATAAGTCCTGTTTTTTTATTCCCTTTGCCTAGTTATATTTATTAAGTGAGGTGCTTTTATATTGCATATGAAAATAACAGTCTCAAAAGAGCTTCTGGCCAGATATCCTACTGCAAGGTTCATCGCTGTGAAAGCGATTGGTTTCTCAAATTCCAAGGAGAACCCTGGACTTGAAAAGGAGAAAAGAACGATAGAATCTGCACTGCAGAAAAGCAAGCTTGAAGAGAACTCTAGGCTAGAGAAACACAAGAAGTTCCACGCATCGTTCGGGAAAAGCTACCATCTCGAGTTTGAGATGAAATCCATCCAGTCTGGAAAGAAGCTTCCGACAAGGAATGTCCTTTCAGACATCTTATTCATAACTGAAATGAAGCATACGTGCATCATGTCTGGACAGGATATTGGCACAGTGAAAGACATGGTCTTTGATATTGCATCAGGCAATGAGGCTCTGACGCTGATTGGCGGAAAAGAGCAGAAAATAAAAAAAGAGGACATAGTGTTAAGAAGCGGACCTGATGTATTGATCAGCCATCTGTTCGGGCCTGGGGATTCAACAAAGATAACTGACAAGACAGTGGATGCCCTATACCTGTTCTGGTTTGCGGAGCACATATCAGACAGGGAAATTGATTCGATTGTTCAGGATTTCAAGAGATTGCTTTCTCTAATTCAAAGCGAAAAATCAACCATAGAGACTTTTGAAGTCCAGGAAGCAGGTTCTGAATTCATAGTCACACCCTGGGACGTTAAAGGAAACATAGATTACGATAAATTAGTCAGGCAGTTCGGCACAAAGAAGATAGATGAGCCACTCCTCAAAGATATGAAAGCGATAGCAGGCGAGGATCACTATTTCCTGAAGAGGAAGATATTCTACAGCCACATGTATTTAGATGAGATACTAAAAAGCCACAAAAAAGGAGAGAAGTTCTATCTCTACACAGGAAGAGCGCCATCCGGGCCTGTGCATCTCGGCCACATAATCCCGTGGTTGTTCACAAAATGGCTCCAGGAGAAGTTTGATGCCACCTTGCTATTTCAGATACCTGATGAAGAGAAATTCCTCTTTAAGGATAATCTCACACTGGATGACACAAGAAAATGGGCTTATGAGAACATATTGGATATAATCGCTCTCGGCTTTGACCCGAAGAAGACAAAGATATTCCTTGATACAGAGTACGCAGGACACATGTACAAGCATGCCTGTGTTGTGTCAAAAAAGATAACATACTCTACTATAAAGAGCACATTCGGCTTTGAGAGCGACAGGAACATAGGAGAGATATTCTATACTGCGATGCAGTCTGTCCCTGTCCTGTTGCCAAGTGTAATGGAAGGGAAGAAGACCCGTGTCTTGATTCCATGCGCAATAGACCAGGATGTCCATTTCAGGTTGACAAGGGATGTCGCAGAATCCCTTGGCTATTACAAGCCTGCTACAATATTATGCAGGTTCCTTCCCGGGCTTCAGGGTATGGGAGAAGAAGGGAAGATGTCATCATCTGCTGAGTCTACTGCTATCTATACGCACGATGATCCAAAGATTGTGAAGAATAAGATACTGAAGTACGCCTTCTCCGGTGGCAGGGATACTGTCGAAGAGCACCGAAAACTTGGAGGCAATCCAGAAATAGATGTAGCTTATCAATGGCTTACCTTCTTTGAAGAAGATGATGCAAAGCTGGAGAAGATATACAAGGACTACAAGTCCGGAAAGCTTCTCTCAGGAGAACTCAAGATGCTCCTTGTGGATAAGATCAATAACTTCCTAACCGCACACAGGGAAAAGAAGGAAAAAGCGAAAAAAGAAATTGAAAAGTTCATGCTACGGGACTAGGCAAGCTCACACAAAGGTACATTTATCTTTTTGATCCTTCCAGGTATGAAGTGCTTTGTTGTCTTGCAGGGGAACAGGCATCTTGTCTCTGATATCTCCCTCACGCGCTGTTTCGACACTTCGATCCCAGGCCTCCTGGACACGACCCTGATTCCCTTGTCTTCATAATCTACAATAAGGCAAGGTATCTTCTTTAGCCCAAGCAGTATGCAGCTATTGAGCCTATGGTGGCCATCAAGGACAGTCATTGTGCCGCCATCTATCACTATTGGCTCTGTGAAGACACCATCTTGCCTTATCTTGCTCATCATAAATGAAAGATGACCAGGATCTGTCTCTTCATGCTGCCTTATCTTCCCTATCTCAACTAGAGAGACGTTAGCACGCGTCCTTTCCAAAGTCTTTTTCAAAGGCATTCACCAGTCTCTCATCCCAGCCACCTATTGGCGCAAGCTTCCCAACAAAGAACCGTAAGACTGGCGGTTCTTCTGTGAACTTAAGGCCTCCTACAAGATGCTTGTTTGCAAGGAGCCACTTCAGCCTGTCAACTGTAAATAGTACGTGCGAGATCGTGAACACACGTCTTGGCACAGCAAGCCGGAGTAGCTCTATGTCTGCAAGCGCTTCTGACCCGTCAGGATTCCTCTCCATCGATATCGTTCCACGCTCCATCCCTCTGACACCAGATATCAGGAAAAGGGCAGCTGCGAGGCTTCCTGCAGGGTACTCGCTCTGAGGGATATGAGACAGGAATCTTTTTGCATCTACATGGCATGCGAGCCCACCTGGAGGAGTGACAACAGGTATCTTCTCTTTTATGCACTCTTCTACAAAGAACTGCACGAATGCGACAACATTCTCGACAACATTCGGCTCAGCCATCTCCCTGATTCCGACAGCCATTGCCTCCATCTCCTTGGAGGACATCCCTCCGTATGTGAAGAAACCTTCAAATACCGGAAGGAGCGGTTTCATCATGTTGAACAGCTTCTCATTGTTTGTTGCGATAACCCCGCCCCGGGATGAGCTGCTTTTCCTTCCAGAGAAGTAAAACAGGTCGATTAATGACATCATCTCAAGGATTATCTCTTTCACAGACTTTGACTTGAACCCTGCTTCCCTTTCCTTAATGAAAAAAGCGTTCTCTGCAATCAAGCTTCCGTCAAGTACAAGTGGCAGACCATTTTCTTTTGCAATCTTTGATACCTCCCTGAGGTTCTGCATTGAGAATGGCTGGCCGCCAAGTAGATTGGTTGTCGCTTCCATCCTTATGAAAGCGATCTTCTCCTTCCCATGTTTCCTGATAGAGGCATTAAGCTTTGCGATATCCATATTTCCCTTGAAAGGGTGGCTGCTCTCAGTTTTCAATGCCTCATCAAGGCAAAGCTCTTCTACTACGCCGCCTGCAAATAGCACATGGACCTTGCTTGTGGTGAAATGGTAATTCATGATAACTACCTGGCCTGGCTTGATCATTGTCCGGGATATCAGATGCTCTGCTGCCCTTCCCTGATGCACAGGCAAGATATTCTTGAACCCCAGTATATCATTTATCGCTGCCTCAAGCCGTTCCATGCTCTCTGACCCTGCGTAAGCATCATCTGCTATCATCATCGCAGAGAGCTGCCTGTCGCTCATCGCGTTTGTACCGCTGTCTGTCAGCATGTCGACAAACACATCCCTGCTTTTCAGGCAGAAAGTGTTGAACCCTGCTCCCCTGATCGCGCCAAGCCGCTCTTTCACCGGATTCAAGGTCACGTTCCTCACTATCCTGACCTGATGGCTCTCAACAGGTATTGTATTTCCGTTCGTCAATTTGATTTTCATGTTCAATCACCTAGTCAGGTTATTACGCAGATGAGCCATATAATAGTAATTGAAGATTATTCGAAAAATATTCAAAATATTTATAAAAGATTGAAGATTATTCAATAATATGAGAGACATTAAAGAAAGGCTTATCACGCTGTTTAAAAAAGGATACTGCACCCCGCAGATTGCAAGGCTTGCAAAAGAGCTGAAAGAACCGTCCGCAACCCTGCATTATAACATAAAGAAGCTGGAAAGAGATGGCGAGATAAAGGCCTACAAAGCTGTCTTTGATTACAGGAAGATAGGAGAAGGGTTCTGCAGCTACATACTGATAAACCTCTCTCCGGACGAGTATGGGAATCCTGAGCGTGTGGGAAAGGAATTCCTAAAATATGATGAGATAGAAAGTATTGACATAATAACAGGCGACTGGGAGCTGCTGCTAAAAGTGAGAGCAAAAGACCAGGACGCATATTATGAATTCGTGAAACGTGTATTGTCAAGAAGAGGGATAACAAAGATAAAGACCCTGACGTCCCTAAGGCAGCTCAAGACAGAGTTTGTCCTGCTTTGATTACGCTTCTGTTGCCTGAGTGGTTTTAGTTCTCGAGCTCTCAAGGCGTTTTACCATTTCCAGCATATAAACAACAGGGAATGCTGAAAGGGGTGCAGAAACAAGCAGATAAGCCAGTGTAAAGACAACCCCCATAAAGGCACCTGATGCGACTGCCATGATAATGAAAAAAGTAGGCGGAAAGGTGTCTTTTAGCAACAGATAAGGGATGATGCCTGCAAGGATCAAGAATACCGCAATGAGAAAAAACGGCAGGAAGAGTATAACCCCACATACTGCCCGTACAATCTCAAGGCAGCCGCTGATGAGCCAGAAAAGGAATATCTCTGTCATATTGCCCTTAGCAAGGCTCTTGAAGTGTGACCATGCGCTGTGTATCCCTTTCTTCTTATAGTACATTATAGGAACAACAAAACACTCAAGTATGAAAAGCGCGATGCCAATAGGAAAAGATATGAGTATCAGGCCAAGGACCATAGGTATAAGCAGCCACCAGTTGAAGGC
>JAAXVZ010000275.1 GCA_013335235.1 Nanobdellota archaeon
GACAGCTCTCTCTTTGATAGCATATTTTGGGATTTTTAGGTCTATTCCTTATTTTTTGAATAAATACGGCTTATATTTACTTTATACTAATATAACAATAGCAGCTATCGGTGCAGGCTATGCGCATTTCATGTCATTCAGGGCAAAAGTCTCATGTATGGTCGGGATGATGATAGGCATGACTTTCGGGATGCAGACAGGTATGATGCTAGGCACCATCATTGGAGCGACAAACGGGTTTTTCATAGGCGCTCTTGTTGCAATGATCCTCTCTGTCGCTCTTGGTGTCCTATCAGGCAAGTCATGCGGGATTATGGGTTCCATGCAGGGGATGATGGCAGGAGTCATGGGAGGGACAATGGGCCCTATGATCTCAGTCATGATGTTCACAGACAATCTTGGCATATTCTTGCCGCCTTACATGATAATCAACCTCCTGATAATCTTAGCCCTGGTCTACATGCTATATGAAGAGCTTGGAGAGAATAGGAAAGAGCCGAGAATAGAGGTCGATCTCACAACCCTTATTTCAATCTGCGTTATTGTCGCGGTATTCTTAGTTGCGCTGATGGTCTACGGACCAAAATCAGCTGCAATAGCATAGGTGAAAAAGATGAAAACAAAAAAGATGATCATAACATTCGCTGCAATACTCGTCGGACTGATAATCCTCCTTTCAGCGAGGAATATGTCTGACCAGGGTTTTTCAATAAGTGCTCCTGCGCCGAGGACACAGGATCAGATAAGCCCTGTCAACTCAGGGTCTGGAGAAGTCCAGGAAGTCACGCTTAAAGCAGACGGATACACATATGTCATGTCACCCCAACCTCTTAAATTAGGGGTTCCTGTAAGAATGACAGTCGATCTATCGACAGTGAACGGCTGCTTGAGGTCTATTGTCATCCCTGCGTTTGGTGTTTCAAAGAACGTGTATCAGGGAGACAATATTGTCGAGTTCACTCCAACACAGGCAGGCACTTTCAATATCAGATGCAGCATGAACATGGGAAAAGGCACATTCACTGTGGCAGATAGCACTGGCGCAGTCTCAGGCCTCGTCGAGGCTGCAACAGAGCCTGCTGCAACAACTCCTGGCAGAAGCTGCGGCATGGCTAATGCCGGAGCATGCGGCTGCGGAGGCAATGGCGGCGATTGTGGTTGTGGTGGCGGGATATGATTAGCATAGCAGAGCATAAGTGGTCTATATTGTTTTCACTGGCAATCTTGATAGTAGGCTCTTACCTCTATTTCCAGAACTATGTCATGGTCGAGCCGACAGTATTCTCTAATATGAGGTACAAGACATTCTATGAAGAAGGCGATCTGAAGATATTCGCTATACCAAGGCTCAATGATGTCGCTATGCTAAAACCTGCAAGCGGAAACAGTCTTCCAGAACCTGGAAGCATGATTATCGGAAGCAAGGAAGCTGAGATGATGATTGAGAAAGGCCTTTTCACAGAGCCAGGAGACAAAATCAATGGTTTTTTCGGGGTCGACATGAAGATAGAAGGAGTGCTGAAAACCACAAGGTCGCCATTGGACCACATGCATCTATTGTCAGCTGAAGAGTTCTCGAATATAGAAGGAAAAGAGAATATGTTTGCGATAGCAGAACCAGAGATGGCAAAATTCTTCCTCACATACAACAGGGAGTTCCCGCTGAACCTTTCTGAGGGGAATATTCAGGACTATGGCCCAAAGATATTTGACGGAAAAAAATACTACCCGGTTATAGTCGGGTTCGATGAGGCGAAGATGATGCGCGAGAATAGGTTGTTTTCAAAGCCTGGAGACAAGATCCCTGGTTTTTTCGGAAAAGATGTGTTTATAGTCGGAGTCACAGCAAGGACAGGGACGATGCTTGACATGCTGCATTTCATTCCATTAAAAAAGGGTGAACTGGCATGAAGAAAGTCACACTGGATATATCTGGGATGCACTGCGCTTCCTGTTCTACACTTATCAATAGGGCGCTCTCAAAGACAAAAGGAGTCAACGAAGCTAATGTTAATTATGCAGCAGGGAAAGCCACAGTGTATTTCGATGATTCGCTTGTGAAGGCTGAAGAGCTTGTGCCAGTTGTTATAAGCAAGGGCTACGGCGCCTCCATAAGAGTAGGGAATGACGCAGACATCCAGGCAAAGAAGCAGAAGCAGGAGATAATGTTC
>JAAXVZ010000276.1 GCA_013335235.1 Nanobdellota archaeon
CCAGTGATAGCGCTGCAAATTATCAAATTCATGGTTGATATGCTCTTCGGTACTAGGATCATAAGTCGAATATACGAGAGATTGATTGAGAATTTCCTGGCAAAGGCGGCTTATGCTAAGGAACTGAGGTAAATTGCATCTGTCAAAATATGCATAGCTCATAAATGCAAGAAAGAGTTTTCTCTTTATATTTGTTACTATTTAGTAGTATATAAATGATTTGTATCTTCAAAGATATATGCTTCAAGTCCTATATGCTTATAAATCCAGAAAACACTATATGTCATGGCAGCTGGTCTTAATGAGAGGGAGGCTATAATAAGACGACAGGGCTGTGCCCAAGAGCGATCATGCTCAGGAGTCCTCTACTATCTCAAGATTAACAGCTGCCAAATCTTTTTATTTGAGATATATATCCAGCGTCTATGCTTTCAATCGGACAGAGTTCACAGGTCGATCTTGTAAGGACACCTTTTGCAGACTATCTTGTAATTGCTTATAAAGATCCGAAAGGCAGTGAATATGAGCCCGGCAGTTTCCTAAACTTTTCTGGTGATTTTGTATTTTCGGCATCTGATATAAAAGAGATAGGCATCAATATAGAAAAATTTGAATCAGAGAATCCTGACCTGCAAATAGATAGGGAAAAAGATATAACATACCTGCTCGATCTTCCTGCAGGCACAATTGGGGAAATCCTAAGTGAAGGAAGCATTGGCTCAAACTCAGATATATTCAGACATAGGCTTGGACTGTTCTCAAGAAGGATGAAACATAGGGGGGTTGAAACCTCAATCCCATCAAAAGAGGAGACCCTCGATATTGTCAGAGCCCAGTATAGGCATGCCATATGGAATCAGCTGATAAGGAGGACATCTGCCAATTATCTGGACTTTGATTTTGACTGCCCGCCAAGCATACTGCTGATGGATGCAGAAGGCAGAGGATTTGGGATAATAGACTCAAACGTCAATGCAAACTGCGGATATGGTACCGGCAATTTATATTTATACGCCATTGAACATGTATCCTCAAAATATCACGTAGAGAGCACTACTTTTGAAAGAGAGACACTGGAAGTCTCCATGATGCATAATGCGAACATACAGTGGCTCCCTCTTTCTGCACAGAACCATGTCGAGATGGAAAGACTAAGGAAAAGAGGGACCATATTGACTCTTGGCAACTGGCCAGTATATGTTGACATAAAACTTGGCAATCCGCCCATGCTAGAATGAGCGAAAGTATTAATAACCCCTTTTTCCCAGATTAAGCTCATGGATGCCGATACAAAGGGTGATTGGAGTGTCATCTTCGGATTATTCGGCCTTTATCTTCCTGTTATCTTCGCTCCGCTTGCAATAGTCCTTGGCCTGCAGGCAAGAAAATCAGGAGAGAGGAAAGGGAGTTTTGGTATAGCATTAGGGATATCCGGCATCATAATCATGCTTCTCTTTCCTCTGATCAACAGCTGGATACTTTTTCCTGCGTTAAGGTCTGTACTTAAGACCGCGACACCGCTCGCGCTGATAGCTTCTGACAGCATGTCGCACAATTCCAGCTTCGATAGCTGGTGGTCATCCCAAGAGGAATATTATTCCCAGCTTGAGATAACGAAGGAGCAGTTTTCAGGATTCAACTATAAAAACGGAATCGATGCAGGCGATATACTTGTCTTTTCAGGAACAAGCATTGATGCACTAAAAATAGGAGATATAATCTTCCTGGATATAGATGGGGAGAGGTTCACGCACAGGGTTGTCCAGGTAAGCCGCGGCAGCGCAGAATATGTGACAACAAAAGGCGACGGAAACCACGCAAGCTTTGATGTTGAGCTGAGGATATATGGAGAGGACATCAAGGGAAAAGTCATAGGCAGGCTCCCCAAGGCAGGCCTTCTGAAGCTATGGTTCCATAGGCGTTTTAACGCTGGCTAGATGTGCAATGAAAAGGCAAGCTGCAGTCGCACTTACCAAAAACCTTATAAACCTTCTCTCAAATAAAAACGCTATGATGGATTTTTTTAAGAAGTTCTTCGATAAGTTCTTCTCTTCCTTGTTTAAGGGGAAGAAGAAGATAAAGCTCGGGCTCTATGGCCCGCCGAATGGCGGCAAGACCACTCTTGCGAACAGGATCTGCATGGACTGGCTGGGTGAGGAGATGGG
>JAAXVZ010000277.1 GCA_013335235.1 Nanobdellota archaeon
TTCTCCTGGGAAAGCATTTAACTGTGAAGACCACAAGGTGAGTCCGGGGATAGGCGTCCAAGGCGCTCTATCTCCTCCTTTGACAGCATTATCCAGATATGCTGAGACAGTCTCTGCAGTCTCATATGCGAGCCTCATAGAAGGTGCTATATATATCTCAGGGATTTTACAGGCGTCTATTGCCTGCTCGATTGAACCTATTCTCTGGCCATCCATATCTCCCTTGACTTAGAGGTTATATTTAAATGACACCTTTATCATGTGATTTCCCTCAAGAGTAGTGTCTACAAAAGTTTATATTCCAAAAAAATAAGGAAAAGCCATGCGCTTCGCTTTTGTTTTTGTTTTCATCTCTGCTTTCCTGCTTGGCGCAGCAGCGACCTTTGTCTATTTTTATGAATATTCTGGGTGGGAGATGGGTTCTGGATATAGCACCACTGCTTATGTCATAGCTAGCCCAAAAGCCAACTTGACAGATACTGAAACAGATGGCCAAGGCTCATTTATTGAAAAAGTCCTTGGATACTCTAACGAGGAAAAACCCTCTCCCATAGACAGGATCCCAGAGCAATGGATTAAGGTTGACAAGCATAAAGTGGTAATAGAGATAGAGAATGCAGTCTGGTCAAAATTCACAGACACAAACAGCATGGACCCTGTCCTAGATAAAGGCGCTAATGCAATAGAGATAGTACCGGAAAAATATTCTGATGTGGCAGTGGGCGACATAATCGCTTTTGCTTCAGACTATTCAGAGGGGACAGTCATCCATAGGGTGACTGAAGTAGGGGAAGATGAGAATGGATGGTACTGCAGGACAAAGGGAGATAACAACCCAAGGCAGGATCCAGGGAAGATACGCTTTTCCCAGGTAAAAAGGGTTATTGTCGCTATCATCTACTAACTTTTATTAATCCTCTGCGATTCCTTTATATTTTAATGATACTGACACACGATGAGATTCTAAATGAGATTAAGAACAGAAGGATCCAGATAGACCCTTTTGATGAAAGCAGCATCGGCCCTGCCACAGTCGACCTGACGCTTGGCAGGAAATTGAGGGTATTTTCCCATGGAAAGGAGATTGTCGAGTTCGATTATGAGAAGTCTACAACTCCATTGGAATTTGACGAATATCTTCTCTCCCCAGGAGAGCTTGTCCTGGGTATCACACTCGAGAGGATAAAACTGCCTGGAGATATCTGCGGTTTCCTTAATTCGCGATCAAGATTCGCGAGACTAGGGTTAATGAGCCATATCTCTGCTCCGTTCATATCGCCAGGGATAGACAATCACCAGGTCCTGGAGATATATAATGCAGGGCCGAGGCCAATTAAGCTGATTCCTGGGACGAAGATATGCCATATCGTTTTTGCAAAGTGCATAGGAAGCGCGACATATACAGGTATCTTCAAAAATCAGGGACTCTAGTACCTGTTTCTGCTTGTTTTCTTCAATAACCTTTATTAATCGCCCGTCATTTTCAAGGCATGAAGCTAGGCCGGGGTGCTCATCCTACCCTGTTACCCTAAACGGATGCCGAGGGGGCTGAAGCCAGGAGAGCGGTAGTAGGGCTTGCATAGGGTCTTGGCCTGTACAAGGAAGTCCTGTCCTGGATGATCGGCTTTCTCGGGAACCACGTCAGGTCCGGAAGGAAGCAGCGTTAACCAGTAAGGCTGGTGTATCCAGGGAAGCGGGATGGAGGAAGGGATCAAGGTAGCCTTGTGCAGATCTTATTATCCATCTTCTGGCGTGCTTCACTTCTTTTCTATGAATCCAAACTTATATAAACACACAACCCATTAAGAATAGTTAGAGGTGTTACATATGAAAACAACAGTAAAAAAGTTTTTCCTTCTGGGATTAGGGATTGCAGCAGCAGGAGCGGTTGCAGGTCTTGCTTACAAGAATAAGGATAAGATCAAGAAAGCAGTCGACGACCTTATCAAGAAGAAGAAGCTATCCAAAGATGATGGTGCAAAACTTGCTGAAGAGCTAGTTGCAGAGCTTGAGAAAAGAAGCCCTAAGCCAGCGCCAAAGAAAGCAGCAGCGAAAAAAGCACCTGCTAAAAAGTAATAATAATTTCTCTTATTTCCCTAGTTTCTCAAGCAAGTCATCTATTGTATGGATTGTTGAGTCTTTGAATCTGTGCTCCCTGTGGC
>JAAXVZ010000056.1 GCA_013335235.1 Nanobdellota archaeon
GTAAAAACCTGTATTTTAATGCCATGATCCTAAAAATTGTTTTAAGACATGTTCTAAATACTTGAAAATTGGATAGAAGTACTTTTAAGTTATCTTATACTAATTACTATGTAGTAGTTAAAAAAAGGCAGGGTTTATAAAAAGCGGATCTTATCCGCTTATAAAATGGCTAAAAAAATATTGGTCACTTATGATACAGGGCTTCCTGCCTATAATGAATACATTAAAAGGAAGACTGGTGACATATTGACTGATGATGAATTGAAAAGGAGAAGAAATGAACAAGATATTTTTGATGACCATTTATTCGCTGCATTATCTGACGTAGGAGTTGATGTTGCAATTTTTCCTCATGATTATGATGGAAATGCTGGATCTTCTTTGAGCTCTCTAGAAGCTGCTTGTGAATCTGCTGAGGTGATTGTTCATTCGACACCCAAAGTTGGGGCGTTTCAATGTCAGGATGACGCTTGGAGAACAGATTACCAGCATAGAGTTGAAGATTTGATATATTCTCGATTTCTTCACAAAACCGAGTTTAATAGCCATACAAAAGAAGTGACAGATAAACGTTCAAGCCATAGGATTGCTCAAGCAATAGGGATTCCTGTTCCAAAGACTTGGTCTATGGAAAAATACCTATCAGATGTGAGATTGTTGCCTGTACTATTCAAAACACCCAATGGGTCAAGAGCAGAAGGAAATCTTTTCCTGGATAGAGAAGAGCAATTGAGACTGTTTTTTGATGAAGAAGCAAATGCAAGATGCGGCAGAAGCCCGCCAAGCATGGATTCTTATGATGCCCAAGAATATATCAATACTCCAAGCAATCATTTTACACATTATAGGATTTTTACTTTAGGAGATGGAACAATTGTGGGGGCTGTTCTTGGAGTATCGGGAAATAGAAAAGACCAATTGGTCAGAAGAGCATACCCCTCAAAGTATTCTTATGAAGACACTTTAACAGAAGAGTTTCAACGAATGAAAGCCTCAATTCCCAAGAATGAACTATTTCTAAAAATATGGGGTGCGCCCATGTATGACCATGTATTATCTCCACTATATCTGGGATTATTAGATGTCTTTTCTAATCACAGTAATGGCGGCACACAGATTGCACTGACTCCAACAGATCAGTCAAGAGCAATAGCACCTTATGAAAAAGAGATTTTAGTTGAACATAGATTAAATCCAGATATGCCACAGCTCCCTGCAAAATTGGAGGCGATGGCAAGACGAGTTGCTAGGGCTTTTGCTCCACATGGATTGTTATATATAGGTCAAGATTGGCTACAGGATAGAAATGGAAATTTCTATTTCTTAGAAGTTAATTCAGGGCCTGGACTAAATATATTCAATACTCTCTACAATTTTGGAAGAGGGGATGAAACTACAGCAATGTGCATCGGAACAAGGAAACTTGCTGAAGCATTAAGAGAATATACACCTCCCTCAATCTAAAATAAATTACCCCTTGCGCTTCCTATCTCTTAAGAGCGCCCAGCGTCTTCTTTATCTCTTCAATCGAGATCGCCCTCAGCAGTACCATCAGCGTGATGTATGTGACACCGCCTATCGCTATGCTGAAGAACAGGGGAAGCGAAACGTATAAGATAACAAATGCCATGACTGCTGCAGAGAATACTGGCTTTACCAGGAAGAGGAAATCTATGTTCTTGAATGTCCTTCTCAATATTATATAATAGCCTGCGAAGTAGAATACTTCTGTCAGGACAGTCGCAACTGCAGCGCCGTATAGGCTGTACCTGGGTATAAGATATAGATTCAGCCCGATATTCACCAAACAGTTCAAGAAAAGGACTATCAGCCCAAGCTTCTCCTGATGCAGGACTATGTTCATCGCGCCGAGTATATAGTTGATATACAATGGAACGATTGTCCATATCAGTATCTGGAGCGCAAGAGCGCTGCCAGCATACTTGTCCTGGTAGACCAGGAAGATTATCTTGTCTGCAAGGAGGAATATCCCTGTCGCGGCAGGGATGCTGATATAACTTAAGTAGCGGACACTTGTCTTATATAGCTCTTCCAGTTTTTCAGGCGCGCTCTTTGCCATGTTCACTGCAGCCGGCAACAGCGCAGCAGAGACAGCTACAGCGACTGAGATCATGCCGTCCAGGATATTATAGGATGCTGAGTACCATCCGATTATCGCATCGCGGGTGGCATGGGAATAAAATCCTGAAAGAGCCTCTGGCGCAAGCTTTGACATCAGTGTTATGTCTATCCTGAAATACAGGGAGACAAAAAGCCCTGATAGCAAAAAAGGGAAGGACCGTTTCACAAGGTCGATCATATACTTCCTGTCAGCTGAAAATGTCGGCTTGATGAGCCTTGAGGCAAAATACAGCGAAACTACAAGGTTCAGGAATTGCACAGCCACATAAGCAATCAGGACAGGCATGAATCCCATAGATAAGAATGGCAGTGTTATCCCGAACCTCAATATCACCCTTCCGACTTTCAGGATGCTTGAGTATTCCATCCTCTCGAATGCCTGGTATAATGATTCAAGCGTCGCTGCGAAGCTGTCGAATACTATCCCTAATGCGGCAATCAGTATCCCTATAAGCGTCTCTTTTGCATAGCCTAGGAGGAACGCAGTCGTCCCGATTATGGTGTATGTGACTAATGAAAGCAATAGCTTCAGGCATATCACATTAGAGATTATCTTAGGGGCTTCATGCTTCTTCTCAGCGACTTCCCTTATGACAAGTATCCTTGTCCCAAGGTCAAGGAGCATGAAGAACAGGCCTGTGAAGCTTATGATGAACGAGAACTTCCCGTATTCTGAGTCCCCAAGCGACCTCGCTATGAGAAAGACCAGGAGCATCGACAGGATCTTCAGCGCATTGTCTCCTAGGAAGACTATGCCTGCGTTCTTTATTATCCTGCTATCGCTCATCCTGCCTTGTACACCTGGACCAGTATATTATCAAACACCTTCTCTGTATTTTGAGGCGGGACAAATTTAGGATAGAGCTTCCTTTCATCGACGCCATACCATATATAGTCTATCCCAGACAGCTCTTTCTTGTTCCTGTAGAACATCCTGACATCATCCTGCTTGCTGTCGAAGCTGATTGTCTGGGCCCAATGCCCAAGATAGGAATATCTGTTTGCATATCTTGGAATGTAGTTCCCTATGTTATAAGTCGACAATATGACTGAGTCTGATTTTGTAGTTTGCAGGAATCTGAAAGCTTCAATCTCGCCATGATAGAGATACTTCGGGACGAAATATATCTCTGTCTTCCTCTCATCATTCCCTAATGAGAAGCTGTTCTGGTAATGATATATCGATGTCGGAAGGAGCAGCAATATGAACGTCACAGTCCCTGCCAGATACAGCCGCTTATCCTTTACAATCTTCGGAAGGAGAGTGAACAGGCAGATGGAGGTGAAGACCGCAAGCGGGATTGTCAGGCCTTCGAGGAACCTCCTCTGGATGTTCAGGGGCGCATAGATGAGTACAAATGTCGCTATTGTCCAATAAAGCATCAGCTTCACGCCGCTCTTCAATTTCTTGTTCCAGAAACTTTTCAGGAACATGGCAAATGAGAAAAATAAGAGTCCGTAACCAAGGAACACATGATATATCCTTGGCGTTGTCAGATTGTTCTGGCTGTCCCACGCAGCGAATTCAGGGAATGCAGTGAACACCACAAACGTATATATCAACGGCAAAGCAACAAGTGCGCCCATTATCCCAAGCTCCCACCTTATCCTCTTTTTCCTTAGCGCCTCTTCCAGCACAAGGATCCCGAATGCGCTGCAGAGCGTGATCACATCGAACAGGTGCTCGAACCCCAGGAGGGAGAGAAGGATGCTGCTTTTTGTTATGTCGACTAGCTTATTGTCATGGAACCACTGCAGGAAATAATATGCAGCGCCGCACATGAACGCTATAGAAAGTATGTTATGGGGATGGGAGAGGAGCATCGCTGTCATGTTTGTCTCAGCGAGCCAGATGTCAGGAGAGCTGACCTTTCCTGTGAGCATATACCATATATAGCCAAAGCCGCTGCCTGCAATCGCGAAAAATATCGTCCACTTGACAAGCTTCCTTGGCAAGAGCAGCCTGTACAGCCTGTCCAAGAAAAACACTAACAATACAATGCCGAGTATCCTCATCAGGTGATATGCGATGATGTCTGGCATGACAAAAGACAATATACCTGTGAATAGGTATGTCGGCCTGAACATGATCCTGGGGACATATTCAGAAGTATACATATTTGTGAAAAGGAAGTTTCCATCCCTGGCCTGATTTACAAATGACATGTACGTGTTTCCGTCAGTCGGGTAGGTCATCCCGCTATATACCATGTCTCCTGAGCGCATGGCCTCATATATCACAGGCAGCATGAATATAGCGATTATCAAAAAATATTTTTTCATCTTAGTCTCTGGTAGATCCTGTCCATCTTCCTCGTCATATGGTCCATGACAATCGCCATCGAAAAGAGCTGGACAGACAGGAATATGAGGAACACGGTTATCAAGGGGTAGTATTCATTGATCAATTTGAGGAAGACTATCCTCTCATAGATAGATATCAGCCCGAATATCAATCCTATCATTCCCATGAAAAAGGATGAAGCCATCATGAGCCTGGCAATCAGTGTCGTCTGCCTGTATGCTATGCTGGCGATGGCTTTCAGCATCCTGAACCCATCAGATATGGGTTTGAGCTTGCTGCTGCCTTTCCTGCTCCTGTATATTATCGGGACTTCAATGACATCGTAGCCTTTCTTCAGGGCATTCACTGTCATCTTTGTCTCATATTCAAGGCTTCTTGCATATACATCCAGGCTCTTGAAATCATCTTTCTTAAATGCCCGGAAGCCGCACTGCCCGTCCCTTATCTCAGAGCAGCCGACATAGCTGATCAGGACAGAAAAAATAACGTTCCCTATCCTGTTGAAAAATGGAATCTTGTTCTCCGGCCTGCTGACCCGTTCTCCTATCGCAAGGTCTGCTCCGTTCTCTATCTCCAAGACAAGGCTCGGGATGAACTCTGCAGGGTGCGTGAAATCAGCATCTGTGAAGACTATGATATCGCCATGCGCATGCTCTACACCTGTTCGCAGGGCCTGCGCTTTCCCGAGATTCTTTTCATGAGTGAATACCTTTATCTTTGGATGGTGGCTGGAAAGCTCATGCGCAATCTGCCCTGTCCTGTCAGTCGAGCCATCATCGATGATCAATATCTCGTCCACGAATCTCAGCGCTTCATCGACAGTTAATTGCAGCCCGGTCTCTTCATTGAACGCAGGGATGACGAGCGATATCATCTATTCCCTCCAGGTCCATTTCACATTGACAACATAATTCCAGCTCATTACAATCAGTATCGCGATGAACTGCGCTGCAAGGAAGTCGTAGCGTCCAAGCAGGCTCGATAATAGCGTTATCTGAAGGCAGGCATTGTATATGACCAGGTTCAGGAAGAAGCCGGCAAGAGCAGTTATGTGGAACTTGGCCAGCTTTGCAGGGAAGCTGCTCTTTTTTCCAGTATCCTTGAATGTCCAATAATTATTCAGGAAGAAGTTCCATATTATGGACACTTCCAATGCAATAGACGGCGCGATAAGCCTCCTCTCGATAGAAAGCTTCTCTACAAGCATAAACAATATCCCTAGGTTTACTACTGTTCCAGTAGCTCCGGTTATCGCGAATTTTATGAACCTCTTGGAGCTCTTCAGCCTCAGCCTGAATGTGTTTAGGAAAAACTCTACCATGTCCTTTCTCTGGAGCTTTGTCTCTCCGAACTTGCGGTCATAGAATACAAGCGGGATCTCCCTTATCTTCGCTCCTGCAGCTATCAGCTCATAGAGGAGGGTTGTGAGGAAAGCATAGCCTCTTGTGTGGAGGTGGCTCTTCTCTATCTTCTTATAGACTGATGTCCTGATAGCGCGGAACCCTGATGTGCAGTCATTGACCTTCAGGCCGCCGATTATCCTTGCAAATAGATTCCCTGTCTTGGATATCAATTTCCTTGAAGAGGACCAGTCAGGTGTCCCTCCTCCGCGGATATACCTGGAGCCGATCACAACATCATGCCCAAGCTCCATCTCCCGCATGAACTCAGGGATGAGCTCTGGCGGGTGGGACATGTCTGCGTCCATCATGAACATGACATCTGCTTCCAGTTTGTCAATGGCATAATCAAATGCCCGCAGATATGCGACACCTAATCCTTCTTTCTTTCCCAGAAGCAGATGCAGCTTCTTGTTCTTTTTAGAGAAATCAAGGACCAGGTCAGCTGTCCCGTCAGGAGAGGAATCATCAGCCACAAGGAGGTGCATGTCATGCTTGATTCCCTTGAATTCAGAGAATATCTTAGGTATCAGTATAGCAAGGTTCTCTTTCTCATTATACGTCGGCAGGATGACGACTGCCTTCACTTTCTGTGCCTCCAGTACTCCAGTACAGAATGCAGGCTGTCGTCTATAGGTATCATAGGCCTCCAGCCTGTCTTCCTGAAGAACTTCCTATTGTCTCCAAGGAGGATCGGGATGTCCGAGCTCCTCATCCTTGCCGGATCCTTCTTTATCTCGACCTTCTTCTTGCTCATCGCAAGCAGTTTTTCTAGTATCTCCTTCATCTCGTAAGCTGTGCCAGAGCAGATATTATATGGCTCTCCGCTGTCCCCTTTCTCAAACGCGGTTACATAAGCCCTAACCACATCACGTACATCAGTGAAGTCGCGTTTTGATTCAAGATTCCCCACTTCTATTATAGGCTTTCCAGCCTTCTCTATTTTCGCTATCTGCGAAGCAAAAGCGCTGACAGCAAAGTCCGGGCTCTGGCCAGGGCCGATATGGTTGAATGGCCTCAAGAGAAGGACCCTGAAACCGCGCTTTGCGCTCTCTTTCCCAAGCTGCTCTGCCAGCATCTTTGATTTTGCATAAGGCGACACAGGCTTTAGCGGATGGTCTTCTGGGATAGGGACTCCTAAGGGGATGCCGTATTCCTCAGCGCCAATCGCGATGGTACGCCCGCTGCCCTGCTGGCCAATCTCAAATACAATGGCGTGCTCCACGAACGCGTGCTCCTGCTCAACGTGCAGTACGAGGAGGTGCCCTACGTGGCAGTCGATCGGCGCACTGAGCTGGAGCACCTGGGCCCTGGCCATGCCAAGCAATACCAGGCAGATGAAAACGATTAAACCTTTTTTAAATAACATAAACTCACATTTATATACTAATTCTTAATAATTTTCATTACCAACAGACAG
>JAAXVZ010000057.1 GCA_013335235.1 Nanobdellota archaeon
AGCCTCAAAAGCTGCGGCAAAACCACTTTTTCAAAGCCTTTGTAGTAGACAATGAGAATCATAAAAAGAAATCAAAGAGAACGAAGATATAAAGCTTACTCAGCAGAAGCTTCCTCTCCCTTCTTCTGCTTCTTCCTCGTGTCTGGCATAGGCCTCTTGACAGCGATCGGAAGCGTGTCTTTCTCCATCTCCATCATAGCAATCTTGATAGGGTTGTACTTCAACTCTTCGAGAGTCTTCTTGTCTATCTTGATTGTGAACGGAGCGCCCATCGAGAGCTGAAGAGCCCGTGCCCCAATTATCCTTGCAGTTTCATATTTTGTGTAATCCATTCTTTCACCTTAGATATTTCCTTAGCTCTTTGCTCTTTGTTGTGGCGATGTCAATCATCTTCTCAACGTCTTCCAATGAGAGAGGCTGGCTTCCTCCTTTCTGGAGGGCGCAGATTGTGCCGTCATCCTTGGTCGCTACAGTAAGCCTGGAATCAAGCACAGATTCCTCTGTTCCAAGAGGATCCACGATGAAGTGCTCACCGATCTTCAAAACAGTGATTGAGATAGGTTCTGATATGATTGGCAGGCCTTTATCTGTCAGGTGCTTGTAATCTATCTTTTCACCTTCAAGTTTTGGGAACTTCGCGTTCTTTATTGCAATCATCGCAGCGAGCGCTGCAGCGTCGAACAGGTTCCCGTCATCATTGAGCGGTATCAGGTCGACAACAACTGTCCACACCTGCTCTCCAGGCTTTATGCACAGCTTCTTTGTGTCTATTGCCTTTGATTCTCTTATCCCTCTATCAACAACTCTTGCGAGCTCGATTGCCTGTATCCCTGGCGGACCTGATTCGAAAAGAGGGTTGCTCATAGGTAAGAGCTCTGCGTTCACCATCATGGTACCTTCTTCAGGTATGTCTGGGTATGGCTTGCCTACTTCGAACTTGACGCCGGCTATAACCTCTGTGTCTCCCATCTTGACTTTTGCAGAACCTTCTGCTGTCTTGATGAGACCTACTTCGACAGAGATCGGCCTGTAATCCAGGTTCTTCCTGCCGTCGTATCTCAAATCATGCTTCAAGTAATTGATAACGTGTCTTCTAACCTCTTCAGTCATTTTTCCCTCACCTCGAGCCTTGCTTTGAGGGCTTTCCTCTGAGCTTCAATAATCTGGTTCACTGCATTCTTGCCCATCTCAAGAGCCTTCATGAGGTCCTTCTTTGAGATCTGGCCATCCATCTGCAAAAGAGATAGCTGGCCTGTGCTTGGGATGACTGCAATTGGAACGTCTGCTACGTCTCCTTTGTCATATGCCTCTTCCTGGTAATCCAAATCAAGCAAGATCTGGCCATCGACTATTCCAACAGAGATCGCTGCGACAAGGTCCTTCATCTGGATGCCTGCATCAGCAAGTGCCATAGAGGCTGCGCATATGCCTGCGCACCTTGAGCCTGCATCTGTCTGTGATAGCTCAATGAAAACATCTACAACTGTGTTTGGAAAATCCTCTAGGTTGACTACAGGTGAAAGTGCAGCTTCAGTGACATATGATATCTCCTTGCTTCTCCTTGAAGGGCCTGGCCTGACCCTCTCTCCTGAACCGGAGAATGGCATCATGTTATAGTTGCATCTCAGGATCCCTTTCTCAGGGTTCTGCAGGAATTTAGGATATAGGTCCCTTGGGCCATATACTGCTGCATATGCTATAGTATTTCCAATCTTGAAGTAGGCTGAGCCGTCTGCGTTCTTTATCACGCCGACTTTGGCAGTGATCGGCCTGAGCTCATCAAACTTCCTCCCATCTAGTCTTTTCTTATACATGATCATTCAACCTCCTCATGGTCTCCGCCTTCCTGAAGCTGAGGTATCTCTACTACCTTGCCTTTGCTTTCCAGGAATTCCTTAATCTTGTCTGTGAGACCTGAGACATGACTTTCGTTCTCGATCTTCTTGATAGTCTCGACTGTCAGGAGTTCATCTTCAGGATTTATGCCCTTGACCCAGACAATCCCGTTCTGGCCGACGATGATATTGCATCCTGTGGCTTTCTTGACCATAGAGACCATGGATCCCTGCTTTCCGATTATCCTCGGCACTTTTGAAGGAGCGACTTTCAGTATCCTGCCGCCTTCAAGTTTCCTGAGGCCTGGGCCTTTCATTGTCAAGTCGACAAGGTTCTGGCTGGTCACATTGATTATCTTTGTCACGATATAATCGCCTATATCAAAGTATTGTGTCAAATCTGCGCCTCTCCTAATGAAGTCGCCGCTAGCATCCTTCAATGAAAGCATTGCTGTGTAAGCTGAGTTAGTGTTGACTCTCCATCCAGAGATGTTGACATCTTCCACAAGCGCGATGATGACATCGCCCCTTCTCGGCAAGTACTTGCCTGATAATGGCAGCACCTTCAATACCTTACCTTCAAGCCTGACGAGGCCGAATCGTGATGCTATAATATTGTTCCCTTCCCTGTACATTCCCTGTCCAGGAAGATATTCTATGCCTTCTGCAAGTATCTCTCCTGGGACGACGACGTCCTTCTCGGATACTTTTAAGGCTGATGTAGTTTGTTCCATATTTTCACCTTAATGTTCTCTTAAAACCTTTATTGTGACTTCCCCTTTAGTGAACTTGTTTATGGCATCGAAGAAGTCATTCTGAAGCCCTGCTGGCAGGTCAACTACACAGTTGAAGCTCCCGTTTCCAAGCCAATTGTCACTTATTATCTTACCATATCTCTCGATCACAGGATAGGCTTTTGTTGCGTAAGGAGGAGGCACAATGACTTCAATCTCCTTCATGGCAAACTTTATCGGAAGGATAGGTTTCAATGCAGAGACTATATGCTGGACCTGATCCTCTGCATCCTTCATGTCATCTATCTTTATCTTCGCTTCCTCAAAAGCATTCTCTATCCTGGTCCTTGGATGAGGGAATCCTGTCCTTGGATCGACCGCATTCCTCACGATTATGTCTAATATCTTATTCCTTTTTTCAGCCCTTTTATTTTCCCTGTACTCCTGGGTGAACTGCACATCCCCTTGGTCAAGGATGATCTTCGCAACCACCAGCATATCTGATGTCCCGAATATGGATTTGATGTGGTCGTGGCTTGCGATCATCGCTCTCTTCGCGTCGCTGAAGACATCGACCACCTGCAGGACTTCCCTGACCTCTGTTATCTTACCCTTCTTGTAATCTATAATCTTATCTGGGTCTATGACTACCTCGAAATGCTCGCCGCCGCGCTTGAGCTTCGCAAGGTTGAAACTGACCGGCTCCTGATCATAGGATTTTATGGGTTTCATTTTTTTCTCCTGATGGAATCACTTCTTGCCTTTTGAATAGGCCATGACATCCTCTTTAGATAGGAATCTGAATTTCCTGTCCTTGACTGAGACATAAGCCGCATCAACCCTTTCAGGTTCGAAATTCTTGTCAAGGATTTTCTTGAGGGCACCTATGGCGAGCCTGAAGCCATCTTCCATGTTCATGTCATCTTTGTATTCCTTGTAGAGGATCTCCTCTATCTCTGGCTCTGCCTCTCCTATCACTGTTGCCTTGTATTGGAAATATATACCTGTAGGATCTGTCTCGAACAGCTTTGGCGTTCCGTTGTCTACGCCAGCAATCAGTATAGATACTCCAAACGGCCTGTATCCGCCGCTCTGGGTAGTTATCTGCTTCAGATTGCAGATATCTTTTACTATAGATACAATGTCTATAGGTGAATCATAGGTAACCCTGTTCTGCTGTGCTAAAACCTGGGCCCTCTCTATCAGGACACGGGCATCGCTGATGATGCCGGAAGCAGTCGCGCCGATGTGATCATCTATCTGCCAGATCTTCTCTACTGATTCTGAAACAACAAGCTTGTCCACCAGCCGTTTGTCTGTGACAAGAATGACACCGTCCTTGCAGGATATCCCTATCGCTGTGCTGCCCTGCCTGACTGTCTTCTTTGCATATTCGACCTGAAGCAATCTGCCGTCAGGCGAGAACATTGTGATAGCTCTATCGTAACCCATCATTTGATGCTGTAGTGGTTGCATTTTATCCCTCCATCTTCGCTTTCTTGAGCGTCCCCGAGACAATAGTTGAGCGGACCAAGACGTTCTCCTGAAGCAGGCATATGGCTGCTTTTAATTGGTCTAGATATTCCCTGTTGACCTTGATGATGCCACGTGTGCCGTTCCAAAGCTTCAAGTCGACGAGACCAGCCTTTGCAAGTGCAAAGCTCCCGAAAGATGCCCTGAAAGATTCCCTAATCTTATAGAACATATCCTCTCTCGGTTCACCTATCACCTGATAGGCAAGATACCTCTTTTTCGACCTTAAGGTCGGCAATAGTGGTTTTCCTTTCATCCGCCACTCTTGAGAATACTTTTCAGTCCTTCTCTCTCTCTCCTCTGAAAGAATTGATGTTGGTTTATAAAGATTTGCCAAAGATTATACTCTTAAGAGATAGTAAATTAATGCTTTTCAGTCTCCAATAGAAAATTTCTATATCTTGGCAAGGTCACGTCAAAAGAATGACTTACATATAATACGAACTTGAACTTGCTATGCAACTCTTGCCTAGCTTCACTGCTTAAGGATTGAGAAGAAAGATTATTGCCATCTGCTTCATCTACGATAAGGGATTCTGATTCCCCTGCGTAAGTGAAAATGTCTTTTATGTCACGCGTTGCCCTGAAATCAAGATAGCTTGTCTTGATATGCGTTGCCTGAAGCATGGTGCAGATAGCCCTTGCGCATGTGCTTTTTCCGCTTGAATTGGCACCATATAAGTTTATTGCCTGCGGGATATCCAGCTCAGCACCGTCTTTGTATACGCTTAAGGTGATATCATAAAGAGCCTTAGTCCTTTTCTCAAGATATCTCTTTTTTCCTTCATCAATTGCTCCAGCAGGAGTCAAAGATAAATCAGAAGAGTTTACGATATTGCATATATTCAATAATGGCGAGGAATATATATCGTTTAAAAGATGCATCTCTGCTGCGCCGGCATACATGAGTATGCCAACCGGAGCCACAATACGGGACATCTCAGACATGCCTCTAACCGCATTCGCTTTGTTTACAGCATCTCTTATTCCCGAGCCTGCCCTTGCTACACCCAGGTTCTCAATAAAAATATAGTAGGGTTCTTCTCTGCCTTTAAGCTGCTTCTCTAGACCCATAATACATTCAGAGGGGTCGTCTCTCAAAAGATCAAGCTCTCTATAGTCCTCTGCCCCCAATCTCTCAAGGAGATCAGCTTTTAGAAGATCATATGCAATCTTAGCTTCTTCCCTTATATTTGCAGTGATTACTGTTGGCCTATAAGGTAATGCCTCAAGAACTGCTGCTATGGCTTGTTGCATATGATTAGGACTCATTAATATTATATAAATATTACTACTTAAATGTACTCACAAATAAATATTTAATCAAACAAGTTTTCAGGTTTCAGTTTTTGAAGCGGGATCCCAAACTTTCCTTTATACACTTCCAGACCTCTCTCTGCAACAAAAGAAGGCCTCAAAAATATGTCATGATCTTTATTCTCTCTTTCATAGATGTCTATGCTACTGGATGTAAACCCATGAGAGGTTGCATACTGGCCTTTGCTTTGCCGATCATATACGACAGCAACAACTTTCTTTCCTTGCATATATATGCTGGCTGTCGCATCCACATTAGTAAAATCATACCCTTGATGATGAAAGCAATCATTTTCTTCTTTTTTCACAATCAGGACTTTTTCGTTTACTAGCTTCTCTAAGAACCCTTCTACCTGCATTGCCGGCTGGTTTTGACCCATCAGGAAATATTGAGGTGTAAACAGCCCAATCAGATCCCAATCACAAAGAGAGTATTTAGGGAAACCTATTAAATCATACTTTATCCTGCTTTCCCATTTTTCAAATTGGGTTTTGTCTGCTTCTTCATCACGAAGCCTTTGTATCGCGCTCCTGCCTTGGGGGGAGTTCTCCCATCTCTTGAATGCTTCTCCTTCTGCTGCAAGAGAAGAAAGCGTTACAGGCTTAGGCTTGATTTTTCCTACTTGTTTGACCATTTTTTATCACTTAATCATAACCACTATAAAGTAATAACATAGACATAATAAATTTAATCTATATTTTATATATTCTTTTTTGGAAAAACATAATAATATCCCTGTGAGTTGAAGCGACCATATATAGCTGGGAAACCCTGTAAAGTCTCATTGTAAAAATCCATCAGGCTGTCAGGCGTGGAGAATCTGTCACTGTAGGTGGCGTTTGGAGCTTAGATATTGTTGCAATGGCCAATAGCTCAAGGAACTGGAAATTCTTCATGTTCACCTGCTCCGGCTTTTGGCCTGGGACAATACTGTCTGCGTAATAAATAGTCGATAAGCCAATAGAAGGCTGCAAGGTAGCAGGACCACTGCTTATCAGGACAGAGAACATATGGTCAGGAAAGATTCCTTTTACAAAGACAAGCTTATGTATTGGTGTTACATATGCCAAATTATCATGCTGTTTATAAGCAGGATCGTGCCTATAGACTTCTGTCATGTGCAGCATGGCCAGCTGGAAGTTCTTTTTAAACAAATCTACCTCAGGGAAAATATCAAGAAAGCCAGATGCCACCATAGGATTGCTATGGGGTGATGGGATACAGGTATTGCCTAAATAATTAGTAAGGCGATTCTCTATGGCGTAGACATGCCCATGCCTCCATGGCTGTTTATCTCTTTCCAAGCTGCTAGCCTCATCAAGATGCCTGCGCAAATCATTGACACGCTCAAATGCAGGCTCATATCCCCCTGCAGCAGCTTCTGCATTTTCTGCTTTCATCACATCCGAAAGTATCCATTGAGGAAACCTATGATAATTGAGATGCTGGTTAGAGAGAGCCGGCACCTCATGGCCTGCTGGCCCGAAATACTGTCTCACCATATTTGAAAACAATATATCACTCATAAGTAATAAATATTTGGCCTTTTTTATAAATCTTTTGTTAGACCTATTGAACAGATTGGTTTAATTTTTAAAACAATAACACCCTAATGACGTAATCTATAGCAAAGCTGGAAGCCCAGAAAGAAGAGAGTAGCATCATACTGGCGCAGCATGCCTTTTTTGTTGCCTTAATCCAGATAATGCTGGCAGGGACAAAAAAAAACAATGCGAAGGACAGGATTCGAACCTGCAAGGCGTTTAGCCCACTGGGTTTCAAAGCCAGCGCCATAGCCATTCGGCCACCTTCCCCAGTTCAATCGTACAGGTCGGCGGGATCT
>JAAXVZ010000278.1 GCA_013335235.1 Nanobdellota archaeon
TTGCATATAAGAGCGAAGACGGCTCGATATACTATGGCGTGTCAAGATTCAAAGATTACGGGAAGCTTTCCAGGGTCCAGGTAGACAACCTGAAATCAGGGGCAAGGGTCAAGCAGGATGAATACGAAAAAGACTCTGCGAATGATTTTGCTCTCTGGAAAGCATATGACCCTAAAGACGGGGATGTGTTTTGGGATACTGAATTAGGGAAAGGAAGGCCTGGCTGGCATATCGAATGCAGCGCCATGTCAATGAAGCTCCTGGGAGAGCACTTCGATATCCATACAGGCGGAATAGATCTGACGTTTCCGCATCATGAGAATGAGATTGCGCAGTCTGAAGGCGCGACAGGGAAAAAATTCGTCAATTACTGGCTGCACTGCGAGCACCTGCTTGTCGACAACGAGAAGATGAGCAAGAGCAAAGGGAATTTCTATGTTCTAAAGGACATACTGGACAAGGATTATGACGCGTATGCGGTGAGGTATCTCTTGCTTGGGACACACTACAGACAGAAACTGAATTTCACATTCCAGTCTCTCGAGGCTGCAGAAGAGTCTGTGAAAAAATTCCGGGAGTTCTTGATCAGATTGAAATCTGTCGATGGAAAGAAGGACAATCCTGATGTGATTGAGATTGTCAAGTCTTCAAGGCTTGCTTTTGAAGAGGCGATGGATGACGACCTGAATATATCTGCAGGTCTTGCAGCAATATACTCTTTCATGACAGAGATCAGCAAGTTGATTGCATCTGACAATCTATCCAAAAATGATGCATTGAAAGCGTTTGATCTTATGATGGAGTTTGACAAGGTCTTGTCTGTGACAAATTATCTGGATGAGGAGATACCTGAAGATGTGTTGGAGCTAGTTTCCGCAAGGGAAGGCGCGAGGAAGCACAAGGACTGGAAGATGTCAGACCATCTTAGGGAGGAGATAAAGAAAAGAGGTTATGCAGTCGATGATTCAGGCAGCAAGACCATCGTAAAAAAACTAGGATAGAACGCCAGTTCCAAAATGTTTGTGGAAAAAACAATTCAATTTACCACAGATCTTATCCTGCCTGTTGCTGTGCGTGGAATCATAGAGCCTTTTCTTACATATTTCAAGCTAAGTTCTTCATTGACCCTTGAACCGCTCTTGCCATAATCGCATCCGTTCATCCTTATTATAAGCATTTCATTATCTTGAAAATCTGCCTGCTCTAACTTGCTGAATGCCTGCGTTGTTTCATTCCTAACCTCTACAGGCCCAGTGCACGATGATTCAATGGAATCAAGGATTATTCCAAACCCACTGCCATTTCTAATAACTAATGTCATTGTATTGCTGGTGGTTGCAGCGTTTTGCAGGCAGTCTATCCCTGGCGGAGTGAAACTGCAGCTTTCTGGTATTATTTTTCCTGTGTCTAATATCCCGAGATACATGAAAGCAATCAAGCTTGTGTATATCGTAAATAGAAGCCCTATGCTGCTTAAGACAAGGCCTGCTATCGCAAAGCCTTTTCCTTCAAGTGAGTTATCCTTGGAAATCCTGACTAAAGATACGATACTCAAGACAAGGCCAAGGAGGACAATTCCCCATCCAAGCACAGGAAGCCAACCCAAGATGAATGCAAGTATGCCTATAACTAGCGAAGCGGTTGGGAGTTTTGTTGCCATGTTGTTTGCAGAGCTGCAGAACTATAAAAACATTTTTAAGCCGTGATGCTAACTGATTAACTATGGAATATGTAAACTACTTCAGCGCTGGCGACAATGACCCAGACATGGGCATAAAAGCCAAATCTCTTCTGACACTCTATAAAGCAGGATTCAAGATCCCACCAGGTTTCATTGTCTCTGGCAGCCTATTGAGAGACATATTATCAAGCGAGGCATTCTCTAAGATCCTAGATGCTATAAAATCAGGAGAGGACCAGGCAGAGAAATGCGTGGGCGAGGATGCCTTGGCGGTGGCGAAATGGATGCACGGGGCGTTTTATTCGTCCGAGGCCCGCGCGCGCCGTTGAGCAATAGACCATGATTCGCTGCGACCACCCATCAGCGGCCCGAGAGGGGGGCTCAAAGGCGCGGCCATCGCTGGCCGGCTGCTCGAGAGTCTGGACGAGACGGTCGACGAGGATGCCGAGGTCGCCTGGTCGAAGGAAATCGCCCGCCGG
>JAAXVZ010000058.1:0-2718 GCA_013335235.1 Nanobdellota archaeon
CGTCTGTGTCCCACTGAGCTTGATCACTTCCTCTTCTAGCAGCCTGTAATAATTCGCATCCCCTCTCTGGCGGATTCCATAGATTGCAATATCTATGTAATACTCTTCTTCAGTCTTCTGAAGCTCTTCTGAAAGCCAGGGGTACTTATGTATCTTATATGGAACTATCCATACAGGGAAATGGTCAAACCTCTGGAAGTAGAACTCAAAAAATCTGCCAAGATTAGAGAACGGTATGAACACATCGACAACAACATCTGGCTTTCCAGGTGTGATAGGCGTAATCTTTTTTGCCAGTTTTAGCATGTTTGTCGAGCCAAGGAAGAGCTTGCCAAAGAGGAACCGCAATAACGGGCTTTCAAGGCCATAGTTCCTTGCGACCCAATGGCAGTCAGCGTCATACCTGAAAAAATAATCCAGTGTCTCCATGTAATCTTCTTTCTTTTCTGCAGTTGACTTATGGAAAACATTCATCCAATCATATCTGCTGGTATAAGGCACGCTATCTGTGAAAGTGCCTAGGCACAATACATATTTTTTGCGGCTGTGGATTATTCCGTCTATGAAATCATACTTCTTCTTTATGCAGGAAGCAATCCCTTTCTTGTAGCTCTCAAGGGTATCGAACGCTGCATAGTTCATTCGCACAAACTTTTTTGCAGGTATCAATTCAAACTTGATTTTCGTCAGGATGCCAATTGTCCCGAATGATCCATGGACCATCTCGAACAGCAGCTTGTTTTCATCCCTATTGCATTTCATCACTTTCCCTTTTGCAGTGATGATCTCATATTCTATACAGGAGTCATGGAACCCGCCATACTTATAAGACATTGATTCGACAGAGCAGCCAGACACTGCCCCGCCTACAGTTATTGTCTTTAATTCAGGCACTAGTTTCGGGACAAGACCATATTCTAATGTCTTTTTTGCAACATCGTAGAATGTTGCGCCAGGCTCGCATATGCATGTCTTGCTATCAGGGTCTATATTGAGTATATTATTCAGGCCTGAGACATCTATCTTGTCTGTGTTTTTTTTCGCATCGCCAGGCTTTGGCACTTGATGTGAAACAGATTTCTTGTATATTGATACAGGCTTCTTGCTTTTCCTGTTTTTCAGGAAAGAGGATATCCTTGCAACCTTTGAATCATGATCATCCATATCTCCCTAGAATCATTTCGGGTTAATAACCTTAACTTCAATCCATAGCAGCACTGGAAATATATTTATACTCTCATTCATAATATATAGATATGCAAGAATATCACACAGCAATAGTCGGTGCCGGACCAGCAGGTCTGCAGTGCGCCAGGAAACTGGCGTCATATGGTTACAAAGTGATTGTCTTTGAAGAGAATAAGGTCCCTGGGGAGCCTAATTATTCCACAGCAGGCATACCAAAAGAAGCATTTGAGAGATTCAAGCTGCCAAAAAAATGCATTGGAAAACCCTTTTCTAAAGTCTCATTCATTACTCCTAATGTGAATCTTGATTGGGGCTTCAAGAAAGAGATAGGATACACACTGGATTTCAAGAAGCTAAAGATAGGCATGGCAGATGAACTCAAGGGAAGATGCGAAATAAGATACGGGGCAAGGGTTAATGACCTGAAGACTGACGATAACGGCATCACAGAGATAGAATATGTTGAGGGTGGAACAAATAGCTCCTGCAAAGCAAGATATTTCATAGACGCATCGGGCTTTTCCGGTGTCCTTGCTTCAAGGGTCGGCCTGAGAAAAAAAGTGCCTTGCTCACCTGCAGTCGGGATCGAGAAAGTCATCAGGATTAAGTTGCCAGAGCATTACAAAGATAATATCCTGTTTTACTTCGGAGACAAGTTTGTGCCATATGGCTATGCATGGGTCTTTCATTTTGGGGAAGATCTATACAAGATAGGTGTCTGCACTTACAATGAGCATAAGTTATTGAAGAAGAAAAAGCATCTGAACCATTACCTTGATGAGTTTGTCTTGCGTTTCGGAAAAGGCAAGGTAGAAGAGATCCATGGCGGCTCAATCTTTGTCACAGGAGGGTTCAAGAAAAACACCTGGAAAAACCTGATCATGATAGGCGATACCGCCAGCACTATCAATCCCATCTTGGGCGAAGGCATCAGGCATTCACTGTATAGTGGAGATTTTGCAGCAGACACTGTCTATATGCATACTAGGGGGCTCACCGAGACTTTGGAAGATTATGATACTATCATCAATGTATATAGGCAGAACAAATGGATATTATCCAAGCTTCTTAGCAATTTAATTTATTCTTCAAATGACACTATCAAGGATATTGTGATAGGCAGGCTAAGGAATATGACACCTGAAGAGATGTACAAGTGCGGATTCGGCTATGATTTCAACCTTCTTATCCGAAAAATCCTGTTCTGACATGGCAAGTGTATAGGGATTTTGCACTATTTTATATAGGAAGGCAAATTTCTTGAGGATTATGAGAATAGATGAATTAGGATTGAATCAAGAGCTACTCCAGGCAGCGTCTAAGCTAGGCTTTACAGATGCTACGCCAATCCAGGAGCAGACAATCCCTCTGATACTAGAGGGGAAAGACGTGGCCGGCCAGTCTAGCACCGGCTCAGGGAAGACAGCAGCATTCGGCTTGCCGATACTGCAGAAGATACAGAAGGGCAAGGGGTTGCAAGCACTTATACTCACCCCGACCAGGGAACTGTGCATGCAGGTTGACCAGGCA
>JAAXVZ010000058.1:2728-7255 GCA_013335235.1 Nanobdellota archaeon
GACTTTGCAAGGTTTACTGGAATCAGGACTACCTCAGTTTTCGGCGGTGTTGGAATAGCCCCGCAGATCGATGCCATCAAGAGAGCAGAGATAGTTGTCGCGACACCAGGCAGGACCCTTGATCACATGGAGAGAGGGACCATCAACTTTTCAGAGATAAAGTTCCTTGTCCTGGATGAGGCAGATAAGATGCTTGAGATGGGCTTCATCGAGCCAGTGATAGAGATAATCAGGACCTTGCCTAAAGATAGGCAGACACTGCTGTTCTCAGCCACTATGCCTACAGAAGTGCTTAATCTAATAAAAGAGCATCAGAATTCTCCAGTCAGGATAACCTCCAGCGAGCATGTCGAGAAAGAGCTCCTTGAGCAGGTCTATTTTGATGTCGACAGGAACGACAAATTCTCTTTGCTGGTCTTCTTACTGAAAGATGACAAGGAAGGGCTGACCTTGATATTCACTGCAACGAGAAGAGAGGCAGACGCTCTCACAAAGAACCTGAGGCTTCAGGGCATAAAAGGCATGGCTATCCACGGCGGCCTCACCCAGTCAAAGCGAGAGTTCGCACTTGAGTCTTTGAGGAAAGAGAAGATATCTGTCCTTGTTGCGACCGATGTCGCGGCAAGAGGCCTCGACATAAAGGGAGTCACTACTGTATATAATTATGACTGCCCGAAATCATCTGAGGATTATATCCATAGGATCGGAAGGACAGCCAGAGCCGGCGGAAGCGGCCTTGCAATCACTCTCATCACAGAGAGGGATCATGATAATTTCAGGAATGTCCTCAGGGATAATTCACTGGATATAGGCAGGGTCGAGTTGCCTGATTTCCCAAGGATAAGGTTCGAGAGGGAACAGAGAGGGTTCTCCAGAGGAGGAAGCAGAGGCGGCAGCACAAATTCCGCGAACTTCCACAGGGGCAGGCGAAGCGCAGGCCCTGGAAGGAGCAATTCCTCAACATCCAGGCGATAATCAGGTATTAGATAGGATTATTTTTATTATCTTATTACCCCATTTTCTCAATTTGAATGGCCCGAACCCTGATATCTCTGAGAGTTCAGGAAGCGATGTCGGTTTTGATTCGCATAATTCTTCTAGAGTCCTATCGCTGAAGACCTGATACGCTGGAACTCCTGCTTTCTCAGACTCGTCTAGCCGGAATGCTCTTAACTCTTCGTGCAGCATATCAGACTTCTTGACCTTGTAGACCTGCTTTGGTTTCTCCCCGAAAAAAGGTGAGAGGCTGCCAGAATAGCTTACAATCAGCCTCTTCCTTGCCCTAGAAAGCGCAACATACAAAAGCCTGAGCTCTTCAGAGTTCTTGTCATAGACTTCAGTCTTCACAGATTCAAGGACAGGATGCTCGGTCGCATGGCAGGGGTGGTTCTTTGCGCTTGCGCCAATGACATATACATAGTCAGCTTCCAGCCCTTTGATAGCGTGGATAGCAGACAGAGTGACTTGCTCATCTGTAGGTGCTATGTTCTGCTTTGTCTCATCAGTCGTCCTTTTCAGGTATTTTATCTGATGGCTGTCCATATGCTTCGAGATGTTTTCGATCTGCTTGTTTGTCCTTGCCAGCACAAATATTTCCTTTCTAGGGATGTCCAATGACATGATGCTCTGGCAGATGAACAATGCCTCAGCATCTTCGCTATCCTGAGAAACGAAACTTACGCTTTCGCCATCGGCATTCATTGTCACATTATCAGGCAGTTTCATCGGCTTGATGACTGTGTTGCACAGACTAACTATATTTTTTGTCGATCTGTAATTTGTCGACAGCTGAAGCACTTTTGCGTCTTTGTAATGGGTTTCGAAGTCCAGAACATAATCTATCCTCGCTCCGCGCCATCCGTATATGGATTGCCTTGGGTCGCCTACTGCGAAAAGGTTATTTGGCGAAAGCAATTGGATCAGGGCAAACTGGAGGCTGTTGATATCCTGATATTCATCTACAAGCATATGCGTGAACCTTGGGGCAGATTCCGGGTCAGATTTCAGGAGCTCGATCGCATGCACCAGCTGGTCTGTGAAGTCTCTCATCTGACCGGCTTTCTTCATCTCCTTTATTTTCTTTATGATCTCGATTATGTATGGGAAATCTGAGAGGGAGGAATATAGCTGCGTCTCATCTATTGCGCTGTTGCTCTGGTAATCCAGGAGAGAGAATATATCGTTCACAAAGCCCAGAAATAAAGTCTTCTTGTCATTTGAAAGTATCTTCCTGTCAGTGTAATACAAGTCAAGGAGCGCGTCAAGGTTCATCCCAAGCTCTTTGACTATCGCCATCACCATCCTGACTTTGGTCCCATAATCCAGCACAGTAGATTTTTTCCCGTAATTTTTTAATTCATGGTTCTGGAGGAGCTTTTCACAAAATGAATTGAAGGTCTCTATCCGCACCCTGTGTCCAGGGAGCAGGCTGTCCAGCCTATGGACCATCTCCTCCCTTGCTTTCCTTGTGAAAGTGATCGCTAGTATCTCGCCTGAATCGGCAGAGCGGTACTTCGAGAGGAATGATATCCTCCTTGTAAGGACTTTTGTCTTTCCGCTTCCGGCACCGGCGATACATAATATGCTTTGCGCCTGGCAGGAAACAGCTTTCTTCTGCTCATCAGATAATCCATGGAGGCTATCTCCCAGCTTTTCGAACAAAGATCTGTCTTCATCAGTCACCTTCTCTATGTTCTTATACGGGCCATCATAGCTTTTCCCTAGCTGGAGGGCTGCGCTGGGATTCTTTAATTCAGCAAGTCCTTTTGGTGTCAGGCTGAGGACTTTGATGTAGGTGTTGCCAGGAAGGCCAGACAGTTCAATCAAACCTTTTGATATCATCTGGTCTGTCAATTCCAGGACGTCTTTCTTGTCATAAAGAGGCAGGCTGCCGAACTGGACCATGCGATTGAGTCTTAGTTTTGCTGTCCTCTCATCTCCTTCTCCGACAATGACTTGGGCTAATAACTGTCGCCCGATATTGACAGGCGAGTCTTTTATAGCACCGAGAATGAAGATGTGCGGCTTGAATTCCATAGCATAACGATGATTTGAAGAGAGGGTTATAATGGTTTTGGTGCAGCAGCGTATTCAGGAAGCATGCGCTGCATCATGATTCGCCAACAATTTAATATACTACAATGATAAATTCTATATCATGGCATATCAACTTAAGGTCACGCTTGATGGGACAGAACCCAAGGTCTGGAGAAGGCTAGTGCTAAATGAGGAGATGAGCTTCCACGATCTCAACAATATCCTGAAGCTGCTCTTTGAAATAAGGAGCCACGTCAACTACGAGTTCCAATCAGGCGGGATAAAAGTGACTAACCATCCGGGCGGATTCACTAAAGAAGAAGCGAATAAGGTCCTCAAGTCCCAGGGATTCATGAAGAAGGTCGAGTCAAAGAAGACAGAGGCAGATAGAGAGGAGAAAGAACTTGAGTCAATGGAAAAGGACAGGCCGAAGTATGGCACAGAGACCAGGATATGTGATGTTGTCCGGCCAGGCTGGTTCTACACGAGCTTCGCTTATAAGATAGGTGAATGGAAGGCAACCATTGTCTTGGAGAAGAAGCTGGACAAGGTCTCTTTGGTCCCAGAATGCATTGCAGGCGAGATGGCGCCACCTCCGGATGACTGCGAATCTCCAGATGAATACAGGCGCCTGGTCAAGCGCCAGGATGAAGCATCTGAAGAAAAGGAAGAGGATGGGGATCTAGATGAAGGAGATGATTTTGAGCCTTATGAGTTTGATAAGGACCATATCAATAGGGATCTTGAGAGCGGGGCTTGGAAGCACCACTGACTTGCTTCTGTTTTTTTTGTGAGAATAACAGATTATTTGTAATCAAAATCTCGCTTTTCTTGAAATTTGTTGAAATCCTAACAAATCTCATTTTGTTTATAAATGGCAGTCTTCAAGTTCCATGCGTAACTGAAAACAAGATGTTATGAGAATTACTATTGGTGACCACTTGAGCGTAGTTACAATTCGTAAACTTTATATATCTGGAATGCATATATTATATTGTGATTCAGATGAAAAAAAAGATGCACAAACCGTTTTCTCAGTTGTTCAATAGAGGCATGAATCACTTTAGCTATTAATTAAACATATCTGTTTGATCTTCCCAATAGGGGAGATATCAACGACACTTGCTTTTTTGCAAGGACGGGGGTGAATAGCATGAAACCGAAGATGATTGCCCCGGAAAGAGGTGGTAGAGATGTGGAGTGCCCAGAGCTTATGGAAAGGTGCCCAAGATGGCGCAATCGTTGGCTTGTTCGTGAACAAGTCGACGTTCACCCTTCCGACAGCTATGAGGGTATATTATGAGGGCATACTTGAGAGCAAGGTAGGCTTCATGGCAATCAGGAGCAACATTGCGGCATTCCTTGCTACCTTCAGTGCGATATCGATAGTCGGCATCGCAACACAGCTCCACTACTTGAATACAAACCCAGGCTTGTTCGTGCTGCCAGTCGCGACAAATGCAGTCTCCTTGATTTATGAGCTGTCAAGAG
>JAAXVZ010000279.1 GCA_013335235.1 Nanobdellota archaeon
TCTCTGGGAGCGTCTTCCCCCGGCAAGTCTTTTATCCACCGGCTGGACCCGCGAGCGAAGATCATCTTCATGGTCATCGTCAGCACGTCAATCTTCATGATTGAGAACTTGGCGGTGGCTGCCGTCGTCCTGGTGCTGATGCTCCTTGGTGTCGCTATCAGCCCCTCATTCATGGCTGAGCTATGGAAAGTGATGTTTTCTTTTGAGCTTGTCTCATCTGGAGTAGCTCCAAAGCTGTTCTTGCATGAGGAAGTCATAACCTTGTTTGCACAGCTAGGAGCAATAATCCTGCTGTTCAAGGTAGGTGTTCACAGCAAGATTGAGAAAGTATTCTCAAAAGAGAACATGTTTGTCGCTATTGCCGGTGTGCTCTTCCCTTTCATCGCAGGCTATCTGTACGCAGCTAATACTGGCGGGAATTTTGCATATTCCATGTTCCTTGGAGCAACTCTAGCAGCGACTTCAGTCGGCGTCACTGTGGCTGTCCTAAAAGACCTTGGAGTCCTTGGGAAAAGGTTCTCAGAAGTCATAATCGGCGCCGCGATCCTGGATGACATATTGGGCCTTCTTGTGCTTTCGGTCGTTGTCAATCTGGCAGAGGGAGCAACAACTGCCCTAAATTCTATCCTGACTACGTTTGCAGCATCGCTCATATTCCTGATTGGCGCGATTCTCACTGGAAAATACATTGTGGAATACATGGACAAGAGAGAGCTTTCCCAGAAACGTTTCCTGGTAGCTCTTGCTTACATGCTCGGTCTTGCATATATAGCTGAGGCAGTGAAGCTCTCGGCGATTGTAGGCGCGTTCCTTGCAGGGATAATACTTTCAAGAAGCAGGCACTACAACCTGATAGAAGAGAAGACCTCTGGCCTTGAGTATCTTTTCATGCCAATCTTCTTCATCTCGCTAGGGATGCTAGTGGATGTTAACGCGATAGCCAGGTTCATATGGCCCATAGTCATCATAACGCTCATCGCCTGCATAACGAAGCTCGTTGGATGCGGGCTTGCTGCCCGCGCAGCAAAGCTGAGTTTCTTAGACTCTGCCATTGTGGGAATAGGGATGATGCCAAGAGGAGAGGTCGCCCTTATCATCGCCTCGATCGGCCTGACCAAGAATATCTTATCCCAGAATGAATACTCAATAATATCTGCGATGGCGATACTGACATCTATAATCGTACCATTCCTGCTCTCATGGGTAGTCTCTCTCAGAGAAGACAGAGTGCCAGACTATGGACAGCAGTGAAGATGCAATACCAAAAAATAGTTTAACACGGACAAGGTACTAGTTATAATGGAATATTCACACTATGAACTTTGGGACCAGAACGCTGCCAGGCTAATCAAACAGTCTGAATCATTCTATGACCTGCTGTTCGAGAACCTGCCCTTGCCAGGACTGCTTTCAAAAGCAAAGGACCTGCTCTTAGTCTTCCAGATAAGGGCGCAGGTCGACAAGGATCTTGGAGAATCTGACAACCCTAACAGCTCACGCAACATTTCAACTTTCAAGAAACTAGTTGCAGATTTCAATAAGAAATACTCCGGGCTAAAGCTCGCTTTTGATACATCAGGGTATGATGCAAAGATAAGAATGTCCTGCACTGTCCCTGAAGAGAAACTTGTGAAATATGTCTCCATGATAAGGGATTTTACATCTTATGACCAGAAGACAAAGGAAGCTATGTTTGAATCCAGGAACACGCTATCGTTCAGGTTTGGGGAGAAAACAGACATAATATATCTCGCAAGCGACATGCTGGACCCAGGAAGCCCTGAGTTCAAATTATGCGTGTACTTGATGCAGGCCTCTTCTCCCATTGACCTGTCAAGATATGCTGCTGATTTCTCATTTGACATCGCCGGAGACTCGCCTCAGGAGGGCGAGGGCCATAGCCTCTCTTCAAATGATTACAAAACAAGATTCTAATATCAAGAGGCTGGAGATAGAATCTGTAGCTTATGGATTAAGGGATGTCGCAAGACAATTATATTTGTCAAATGAGATTCCGTCTGTATCAGATTACTGCAGAAAAAAGGGGCTATATGCTATCTGCTCTGAGTTCTTGGTCAAGCTTGAAGATAGCGACAAACCTTATTCAAATAAAGGTGTCTTGGTTAAAGGCAAAGACAACGACGCATATAAT
>JAAXVZ010000280.1 GCA_013335235.1 Nanobdellota archaeon
TCAGACAAGAAGGAAGAAATGCAACATCATACACCTTGAACCATTAGACAAGGTCCTGAAAATAAAGAAGGGCGCGTCTCATGAGGAAGTCAGGGAAGCATTGAAGCATGAGGGCATAGAGGTTTTGGAGAAAGCAATAAAGGAAGCAAAGGCTCCAAAAAAGAAAGAAGCTGCAGCAACTGAAGAGAAACCAAAGAAGGCTGCCAAGAAAGCTGCAGATAAGACCGAGAAACCCAAAGCAGAAGATTCTGTTGAAGAGAAGCCAAAGAAAACGGTCAAGAAAGCTGTCAAGAAGGACAATTAACTTCTTCATTTTATTTTATTAAAATAATACTAAATATACCCTAGCTTCTCGAAGAGCCTCAAGGAGGGTTTGCAAAGATCAAGTTCTTTTACCTTGTCCTTATGAACCCACTCTAATATTTCAATATCATCCTGCGGCTTCGGCACCCCTGACAGGTAATTCACCCTGAAGTTCAGGAATATATAATGGACGCTCTCGCCATGCTTGTTTTTCGCAAAATCCTCATCGAACCCCACAGGTTCAATATCTATAACCTCAATGTCTGCCTCTTCTCTTATCTCTCTCTTTAAGGCTTCCTCCGCAGTCTCATCTCCGAGATTCACTCCTCCACCAACAATTAACCATTTGTCTGGATAAGGTCCTAATCCTTTAGGTTTTTTGCAGAATAAGAGATAATCTCCTTTGATAATCACTGCGCTTGCGACAACACGGCTTTTCATAAGAATAAATAAAAACAGAGAGAATAAAAACTTAGTTCTTCACTGTAACTGGTTTCATCTCCTTCCATGCTAAATCAAACAGTTCCTGAAGAGCTCCAGCAAAGAAAGGAGTATTCACCCATATGCCTATATCATATGTCGGGTGGACTTCCTTGTCATCTGCGACCATGAAGAGAACTTCTTCACCATCGACAACGATGAACCTTGCTTTGAGCTTGGCACTCCTGACTTCAGCAAACTTGGATATCTCTGCAACGTATTTTTCAGACTCCTTTGTGATTGGGGCACCAATCCTGACCTTCACTCCCCTCTTTGTAAGCTCTTCAAATACAGGTGCAAGTGCCTCTACTTTCCTGAGGAACCCTTGCTCTGTGGTCATGATGATGACAGACTTTTCAGCCTCTTTCAGGGTCATCTCTAGATGATTGTATAGGTTATGTCTTCCTCTTAGGCTTCCTGAGAGCTCAGATGGCTCAATGAGTTCAACGCCCTGCGTATGCAAACTGGTCAATTCCTGCAGAACATCCGTACTTTTCAGATTCTCTAGCCTCTTGACAGATTCATCTGCCTCTTTCCTGACGTTCTTCTTTACCCTTTCGACAACTTCTGTTGGAGGGACAGCTATGTACTTGATAGGCTTGCCTAGCTTCATCACGACAAATCCTTTTTTCTCAAGGCTCTCCAGGACATCATATGACCTAGACCGAGGAACATTGGCTATGTCTGATAGCTCTCCTGCAGTAGAGACTCCTCTGGAGAGTAGCGCTGCCCAAATCTTCACTTCATACAGATTAAGGTTGAAGTACCTTCTTAGCTTGCCCAAAAATTCATCTTTGACTATCATTTGTTCACCCACCTACACTTTTTTTAAAGTTAGCTTAAGCCTTACTACTATTAATAGGTTTTGGTTTTCTCACCTGTGTGTGGTGTATTCTGTTTGTCCCTGTTATTCAATTGCACATGATTTGGAAAAGTATAAAAACGCACATATCAAAAGACCAATGATGCTGCTCACCCAAATCTGCGCGATGGACCTCTTAAAAAAGTATGAGATTGATTTCCCGAAGACCGCTGTGATAAGAGACAGTTCAGAACTATGGAAGCTTTCCTTCCCCGGCCCATATGTCCTAAAGGTAGATTCGCCAGATGCAATCCACAAGACAGATCTTGGATTGGTCTTTGTCGGAGTTGAACATGACGAGGTAAAAGAGAAGATAGAGCTTCTTGAAAAAAAGATTTCTGAGAACAAGATCGGAGAGCACTCTTTCCTTATACAAGAGAAAGTTAAAGGCGCAGAATTCTTGATCGGCATGAAAAGAGACAGTGCATTCGGTCCAGTCATTGTCTTTGGCATGGGAGGTATATTAGTAGAAGTAATCAAGGATGTATCTATGCGCATCGCTCC
>JAAXVZ010000059.1 GCA_013335235.1 Nanobdellota archaeon
GTCGCCACAATGGACAAGGCGCTTCGGAGAAGGCTCGCAGATATCGGGATAAAGACTATAATCCTACGCAATAAAAGCAAGCTGGAGTTCGGATAAAATGTTCTATAAGACAATAGTGAAAGATCATATCAGGGTACCACCAAAGCTTTTCGGCAAGCCTGTCGAAAGCGCTATCTTAGAGCAGATCAAGCACGAATACGATGGATTCATCTCAAAAGACATGGGTATCTTCATAGATGTCGCAAGCATAGAGGAATTCAGCGAGGGAAAGATAATCCCGGGAGACGGCGCTACATATTATGAGACAACGTTCTCAGCGCTCACTTTCAAGCCAGAGATGCAGGAAGTCATCTGCGGACAGATAAAAGACATGGCAGACTTCGGAGGATTCATAACTATGGGCCCTATCGAAGGCATGATCCATATCTCGCAGACAATGGATGATTTCGTGTCTTTCTCAAAGGACAAGGTCCTATTGGGAAAGGACTCCAAGAAGAGCCTGAAGATCGGTGACAAGTGCAAGGCAAGGGTGATTGCAGTGAGCTATAAGGATGTCACCAATCCTAAGTTCGGCCTTACCATGAGACAGAAAGGGCTCGGCAGGCTGGACTGGATCCCAGAAGATCTTGGCCAGAAGAAAGATGAGCCTGGTCAAAAAAAAGGTGAGAAGAATAATAAAGATTGAAGACTGGATGAGCAAACCTGTCAAGACCATCACTAAAGATGCCACCATAAGGCATGCTATCAAGCTGATGGATGAGAGCAACATCGGAGTCCTGCCTGTTGTAGAGAATGACAAGCCGATAGGTGTCATAACAGAAAGAGATATCATACGAAGGGTCATCGCAAAGAACCTGGATATGGACAGGAAGACCGCTGCCGATGTCATGACAAAGAACCCGGTCACGATCAATCATGATGTAAGCATACTTGAAGCTACAAGGCTTATGTCAGAGAATAATTTCAGAAGACTGCTGGTCGTCAAAGACGGCAAGCTTGTAGGGATTGTAACAGCAAAAGATGTAATAGAAGTGATGAGCACATGACTAAAGAGAAAGTATGCAAAAACTGTAAATTGTTTGTCGAAGGCAATATATGCCCATTATGCAAGGGAAATAACTTCACGAACATATACCAAGGTAAGATGACTATTCTGGACACTAATAAATCCTTTATTGCAACACAGATAGGGATTACAGAGAAAGGCAAGTATGCCATAAAGATAAGGTGAAAACATGGAACTAAAGATCACAAAGGAAAAAGAGATGGGACTATTGTCCAGGAAGAGATTGACATTCACGGTTAGCGGTACAGGACCGACGCCTTCAAGGCAGGCGCTTGTCGCAGAGATAGCGAAGAAGACAAAAGTGCCTGAGGATCAGGTCGTCGTCCTCCACATATATCCGCAGTTCGGGAACACAGATCCTAAAGTGATTGCGCATATCTATCAGGACAAGAAGAAGCTTCAGATGTTCGAGGGGGCATGCGTGATAAAGAAACATCAGCCAAAGGCTGAGAAGAAGGAGTGATCAAGATGGCAGCAGGAAAAGCAGCGCCAAAGGCCGGCGACAGGAAGAACAGGAGAGCAGTGAAGATGAACACACTGTATGACGGAGCGAAGTCAAAGAACAAGACATGCCCTAAATGCGGAGCAGGCGTCTTCATGGCAGAGCACAAGAACAGGTCATCCTGCGGGAAGTGCGGCTATTCAGAGTTCAAGAAATAGTTTCTATATATTCGGATACGATCTCAGCCAGTATCCTGTTTCCTATTCCATTGTAATGTATGTCTGTCTCATTGATTTTAAGATAGGTATAGTTTGCCCTCTGCTTGAAATTAGTATTTGCCCCATCAATCGTGAGGAGTCCCTCTTCCTTGGCGATGGCATATATCCTTTGCTCGATCATCTGATCCCTGGGATCCTCCTCAGAATTCATAGGTATATTCAGTATTATTATGGTAGAATTGCTTGAATCCCTCATCCTCCTGAAGATTGACTGCTGGCATTTCAGCGCCAGTGTGTCATGCCGCAAGAAATAATCTATGCTATCTCCTGGCTCAATGGCCTGCTTGATCTTCTCGATAATGATCTTATGGATATACCATGAATCATCCTGTGTAATTTCACGGCAGTACCTGGAATCAATATTGTCTCCGGCTGGGTTGCCTTTGGTATATTCTAAATCATTCCAGTAAAAACCGTATATTATTATCTTCGGCTGGTGTGCTATCTTGTTATTGAACACCCAGAATATATCGAGCTGATTCTGGCCCGGGGAAGCATAGTTTGCAGTGCTCATGCCAGATATCTTTGACACTTGGCTTGGGTATGATTCATTCCTGTCCTTCAGGCGAAAGCCATAGGTGAATGAATCACCTATGAACACAACATCTGCATTGCCTTCAGGCCTGAACCTTGGGTTATGGATCAATAGCCTGGGTTCGCCAGCCTTATTGAATGAGTCCAGGCTGAATTTGGCGAGATAATGCCTGATGATGAAATCAGCAACAATCAGGGCAAACAGAATTGAAAAAATAAGCAGAAGAATCTCAGCTTGCCTATTCTTCATCTGAATCTTTAGTCTCAGATGACGGTTTCTCGACCATTGTCCTCTGATATATCAAAAGATCTTCAGTTGTGAGCTTCTTCCTCTCTTTTATCTTGTCATCGACCTGCTTGCTCTTCTCAGCAAGTGTCTTTGTCTCTTTCTCCTTTGTCTCAGCCTTGACTTTCTGCTTCTGCTTCTTGATCTCCTCATTTATTGAGTTGATCCCGACAAGCTTTTCCTTAAGTGAGTCATTGACTTTATTGAAATCCTCTTTTGCAGAGAGGAACTTGGAATATAATTCAGACTCATTTGTCTTCAGCTGGTCTATCTCTTTTGAGAGCGCGAGCAGCTTCTCATGCCTATCCTGGCTGTTCTTTGCATTCTCCTGCACAGCCCTATGGATTGTGTTTGCTTTTTTCCTCAGGTCCCTGATCTTGTTCCTGGAGACCTTGAGCTTCTCGAAAAGCTCTGAGAATCCTTTTGTCCCGTCAAGCTCTTTCTTGAATTCATTTATCTTCTGCATGACCTTCTTCTCCTTGTCAAAGGACATGCCTTCTGTCTCTATCTTGAATTCAAGTTCCTCTATCTTCTTCTTTATCTGCTCGGGATTGCCGCCGATCTGGTTATCTTTCCTTAGGAGATCCTTCTCGTCAGCAAGCTTCTTCAAGACTTCTGACTCGTCCCTGATCTCATCATTCACGAGCTTTCTCTCTTCTTTGAGGCTCCTGACTTTCTGCGTGAATTCGTCTCTCTCTCTCTTTAGAGTCTTTATCTCGTTGATAAGAGCGACTATCTGCTTAGAGAACTTGTCCTTCTGTCCAAACAGCTCCTCCTTCTTATCATTGAGCTCGTTCAATTCAGTCCTAAGAACAGAAATATCCTTCCTTGCGCCTGACAAATCAGGCGTAACTTCGCTTCCATCAGTAGTTGTCATTGGGCCTCACAATCAATCCCCTAAGGGAAAAAAATTTAACCGAACAAGGAACCGAGTCCTGCTGCGGCTTCTTCCTCAGATTTCTTCTCTTCCTTTGGAGCTGCCTTCTTCTCTTCCTTGTGGTCGTGGCCAGCATGTGCTGGTGCTGCTGCAACCTGCATGACAGCTGCCTGCTTGACAGCTTCGTCTATATTGACGTTCTCTAGTGCTGCAACGAGTGCCTTCATCCTAGATTCATCTGCTTTGACGCCTGCTGCCTCAAGGACTTTCTTAAGGTGAGTTTCATCTACTGTTTTTCCTGCTTTGTGCAGAAGCATTGCCGCATAAACGTATTCCATTTTTATTCCTCCATTAGTATTATTAGTTTTTATCCAAATAATGAGCCTAGGCCAGCTGCCGCATCTTCTTCTTTCGGCTTCTCTTCTTTGTGTTCTGGTTTTGATGGCTTATCATGATGAGATGCAGCTGTTTTGCTGCCTTTTAGCTCATCTGACAATGCCTCATCTGGCAAACTATTGGATAGTGATAGCATCTCGCGATGCGCTTTCTGTATTATATCTAGTGTTGTCTCGCTTGTCAGGATGCTCCTTGCGATTGCAAGTCCTTTTGAGTCGCTGTGCGCTTTTCCAAGCAGTACTTTTATTGTATCTGGGCTTGGGTAGGCTGCGTATACAGCAAGGTTCAATGCTGATGTATGGGCAGAAGCGAACTTCTCTGCAAATGCCTTATCATCAACGAACAGCACGTCAGGCGAATATACTAGTCCATCTTCAATTGCACAGGTCAGGTCCAGGCCGATCTCCATCGGTTCTACGCCCAGCCTTGTCAATATCCCTGCAAGCTCAGCAGAGATTGTATCGCCTTTCTTTGCGACAACACTGTCTGCCTTGATGACGATCTTCCCGCCTTCAATCCCGGTCTTTATCCCGAACTTTCCTAGTTGGCCTATGACCGGACCTGGGGAGAATGATGTCGGTCCTGCATTGACTGTGATATCCTTAGGCGCTTTCTGCCCTGCTTTTGCAGGCGCTTTTGATTTTGTTTTCTGCAATCCTGCATATAGCTTGAATGGGTTCTCGCTTGTGAATACAAGTGCAGGCATTCCTTCCAGGTGATCTGCAAGGGCAGCAATATTCTTCACTTTTGAATTCTTGAAAGCAAACTCCATGAGTGTCTTCTTTGTCATCTTCAGGATGGTATTCTTTGCCCTGAGCTTTGCTCTCATTGTCTGCACCTGCTTTGTCGGCAGGTTGGACATGTTGACAACCCCTATTACCGGATAGCTCTCTATCAGCTTGAGTATCTCGCTGACAGCGTCCTTCTTATACTGCTGAACATGTGCCATTTTAGATAACCCTCTGAGGAGCACCCATTGTGGTCTTGATATATATTGATTTAATATTATGCTCTCCCTGCGGGAGCGCATGCAAGAGGTTGCTATAGACAAATTTGATATTGTCAGTCAGGTCTTCTGGGCTTGAATCGGCATTTCCGACCATAGTCTGCACCAATGGTGCTTTCTTTCCAGATACTTTTACAGTGTTCTGGAGCTTGTCCATCACAGTCTTTAAATTTGCGTTTGGCGGGACGACACACCCAGCTTTTGGGTTTGGCATCTTGCCCTTTGGACCAAGGACACGACCGAAGGCGCTAGCCACCTTTGGCATGATTGTCGCCTGCGCGACAAAGAATTCATAGCCAGACGCAAGCTTCTTTGTCTTCTTCTTGTCTGTCTGGTATTTCTCGAAATCCTGCTGGAGGACAAACCCGTCCATCACAGTCTTTGCCTGGTCAGCCAGCTCCGGTCCGACAAGGCCGCAGATCCTTGACTTCTTGCCTTTGAACTTTGGCAGCTGAAGATATAACTCCACCTGGTGCTCAGGCTTCTTCAGGTCAAGACCCTTGAAGTTGATGATCATATCGACAGTTTGCTTAAAATTCTTTTTTGGAGAATCTTTAAGCTTAGAGATAGCTTCCTTAAGTTTCTTTTCATCCATGTTAATCTACCCTCCTACCGAAGTAGTCCAAGGGATCAATAATAGGTCAATGGAAAAAATAGGGATATTTAAAGATATCGCTGGGTAAGGCTTTGCACATAAAATGCCCCTAAGGACGGAATAATTGTGCAGATTCGTTGTCTGCATAAAAATTCGTTCCTTTTAAGCACTCTTCAAACTCTATGTTCAGGTTCAATTCAAACACCGCATGTATGAGGACCGCTATATTATGACATAATGCCTTGCAAAGTATCTCGTTATCCTGGGAGATCTACTTTTTCCCAGATACAAACGGCACAAAGCCGCCATATGACATCCTTTTCATCTCAAAAGGCATTCCCTCATTAGGGACGGTCATCTCCGGGTCCTTCATCACCTTTGCGTTTACTTCATCGCGGTGCTTTCTGTCCCTGAAGAGGATGTAAGAAAAGATTATGGTCTCATCCCTGCCGGCATTCAGCAGGCTAGGGAAACTTGTATTCACTTCATTCCCCTCAACATCATCTCCCTTGCATTCGCAATATTCCAGAGCGCCGTATTTGAGCCATATCTTCTTTCCGAGCTGTGCCATCTGTGTGTATGTCTCCATTCTCGCTGTCGGGACAGCAATCAAAAACCCATCTACATATCCTGCCATAATCTCACCTCAATTATTATCTATAAATGAAACTATTCCTAAACACCCATGTATAATTAGGTAACATTAGTATTTAAATTTATAATTTAATCTTATTAGGGTTTGCATCATTATTGTATACTTTATTGTCCATGACGTAAACACAAATCTATTTTTGTGCAGATCCGCTATTCGTGTATTTAGAAATCATGTTACTGAAGATATTCGCAGTCCTGTTCTGATACCCTTAAAATCTGATGATTTTATGGCTTGCATAAGCGAGAGTTGTGGCAGATTAACGCAAAGGTTCTGCCTTTCCTCAAGTTCCAAACTATTATACCACTAATCAGTCATAAAAAAGTAAGATTTAAATAAACCTTGTATCAGTCCCCTCTTATGTATAAGAACCTAGGAACATTTTGGCATGAAAACGATTTTCTGCCGATGCCATTCATAGAAGATCCTGCATTGATCACTAAGATTGCAAAAACAAGCCAAGGTTCAAGTGTCCTGACAGTCTGCGGCGCGATGTTCCCCTATTGTTTTCCAAATAAAGAGGTCTACGCAATAGACATAAGGCAGGCTCAGGTTGACTTTTTTGCAGCATTATATAACTCAAAGGACCTTGACCAGCACATCGAGAAGATATGGGCAGAGCTGGATAAAGCGCTGCCTGTCTCTGAACGATCACTAATAGGATATGGAGAAGGCGATCCTATCCTAGAGCACTTCAATCACCACTATGGTTGGTTAAGAGAGCAGCAAAGGCCAAGATGCAGGGAGATTGCAAACCTAGACTTATATAACATCACAAGAGAGAGGATTGACGCTGATGTTGTGTTTGGTTCCACTCTGCCTATAGCTGAACTAGGTGATAGGGAGAATAACCATGTAGAACCTCGCTTTTTCAAATGGTTTGGTGGCTACGCTAAGCCAGGCACAGAATTGATATTTACTGGAACCTTAGGAACTGATTGGTTATTGCCAAAACTTTGTGAAGAATTTAGTTTGCTCTTTGGCAGAAATGCGTTTAGCATATCTAGTATGAAAGATCGTTATTATGGAGGTAGAGCATACCTAAACTTGAATGAATTTTATAATCACGCAATC
>JAAXVZ010000060.1:0-1676 GCA_013335235.1 Nanobdellota archaeon
TCACCCGACACTCCTTCCATATTTCCGGAGAAGTCGCTGAACCGGCCTCCTGCTTCCCTCACAATCAGCATTCCTGCTGCAACATCCCACGGCTTCAGGTCATACTCAAAGAAGAACACGCCGGACAAGATAAAAATATTCGCTAACATAAGGACAATCAGCGGAGGATTGGATATCCTTGAGACTAGCTCTTCCTTGAAGCTTGATTGCATCTTGTAAAGAAGTGGAACCTGATTAATAAATCTTGCACAGCATGGCTTTATATATACTTCATATTCCTGCAGACATATGATTGTCTTACGTGGCCATCATCTGAGGCTTCTCTATGGATACATGCTTGCAAAAGGCAATCCCTATTCGCTCCAGATAAAGAAAGAGGCCATCATCCAGGCATCTGTTGATGCAGGACATTCAAGGAGACATGGCCAGAACACAATTGACATGCTTGAGAAAGCATTGGTTCCTGAAGAGTCGATTAAATTGGTAGATTCTATAGACGACATCTGCCAGTCCTGTAATAGCAAGCTGCAAAAGAAGTGTAGAGATTTCATCCCTTACGGCATCTCTGCAGCAAGCGATGACCGTGGCACTTTATATTTCTATGAATTGAAGCCTGGCGTGTACTCTTCAGGTTTCATACAGGAACGATTAATCAGGATTGGCGCGAATTGATCAATTGAAAACACACAGCTAATCAGCTTTTTTCATGATGCTGTTCGACCTGCATCTTAGCTAGTGTGTAGATGATCCCAAGGCTGCAGACTACTTGATAAAACGTCATCCCCAGGAAAATCACTTCGCTTGGCCTTATGAATTCTGTCAGGAATCTGTATGAGAAATAAGCTATGAGAAACTGCTTCCATAACAGGCCTGGTGTTTTCACTTTATCCTTAGCGTACATGAAATATGCAAAAAGGAGAAGGCAGAACACTGCTTCATAAAGCTGGGTCGGGTGCCTGGGTATGCCGTCACCGAAATCAACACCCCATGGAAGATATGTCGCTACGCCATAGCAGCATCCTGCAAAAAAGCACCCGATCCTGCCGATAGCAATACCGATAGATGCTGCAGGAGCGAAGAGATTCCCTCTTTTTCCTTTTATCTTAAGGAATCTCTTAGTCAGGCTGACAGCAATCATGCCGCCTATTATCCCTCCGATGATAGTCCTTCCTGACAGTATCGCAGTCACATCTGGCAGGTTTGCAATGATTGTGTCCCACTCAAGAAACCAAGAAAAGAGCTTTGCTCCAAGTATCCCTCCAGAGATCGCGGCAAGCGCGACATAAAACGTATTCTCGTTAGACCTGCCTTCTTTTTTTGCGCAGAGGTAATAAACATATCCTCCGGCGCAGAGAGCAAGAAGGATGAAGAAGGCATATGTGGTAACTTGTATCCCAGCTATCTCGAATAAGACTGGGTGTATCCCCCATCCCGCATGTGTCAGGTGATCATCGAACATGTTTCATGAACCTGCAGCAGCTTCCGCCGCCAAGAGCGCAATGATAGAGCTTCTCGCCAGGGCAGAAACCAAGGGCGCTCACAGTCTTCAATACGCAGAACAGGAAGACAAAGCCCCATGCGTATATGAACCCTGAATATAGCATGATAACGCAAGCTAGCCCGAGCACGCTTCCGAGGGTGTGCGCAAACCTTATCCCTTTTTCATCGACTAAGAC
>JAAXVZ010000060.1:1686-7187 GCA_013335235.1 Nanobdellota archaeon
CTTCTTTGAAAACCAGAATAGGCCTGAAAACAGCATTACCAATGGGGCATGGCGCACTTTGAGGATAGCTGAGAGAAGCAGGATGATGAATGCTGCCAGCACCAACTCCTTCATCCTTAATATTAAGGCTAGCCAAAGCATCGCTGCAAGACCATACCTGCATCCAAGGAACGCATACTGTTTAATCTCTACTTGTCTGTGTCTCATATCTTCACTCTTGGAAAAAACATGCCAACTTCCTCAGAGTATTCTTTATAGTCCTTAAACCTTTTGGAGAGCTCTTCCTCTTCCTGCTTTGCTCGGTAATGCATGAATGGCAGGAAAATAGCTGTGTTCAATATGAATGCAGCAAGATTTGAATAGATCAATGCGCCAGCATAGAACATCCAGATCAAAGAGGCATATAATGGATGCCTTATAACTCTGTATACGCCTGTCTTGACTACTGCATGGGTCTTGTATATCCTTATATGGTCTGCCCAATTCCTGCCTAGCGCGAACCTGCCCAGGATATTGGTCACTGTCCCTATGATTAAGATAATTACGCCTATAGGTGTCATTATCCACCTGATGCTCTCTTGCAAGTGGACATATCCTATGGATGCCTTTACTGCCAGATAATATACTATGAAGAACCCCAGCATCGAGCCTGTCGCGACTATGCTCCTCTTCTCTTTGACAGTGTCCTTCCTGTCCTGCGCAAGAGCGAAGTTTATAAAAATTGAAATGAGTATAAGGAATGTGCAGGCCAGGACAGAGATGGTCGATATCAGCTCAAGAGCGTTCAATCCCTGGAAGGCTTCAAGCATCCGGCACCTTCCTATAAAACATATTATATGTGGAGAACGGTATCCTTTTGTCCCCTTCTATCATGTGGACGCACTCTTTCTTTATTGTCCTGATGTCCAGGTTATACTTATCGATGAATGAAGTTATGCTTATCCTGAATGTGTCATTGTCGATATACTCCTTGCGCTTCTTCTTTGATTTCAGCGCATATCTTATTGGAGCGACCTTTGAGACTCCTTTCAGGAAATCCATACAGCCGCAGACATTGCCTGTGCAGCAGGCCTTTACAGCCTTCGGCAGCGTGTCTGTCCCGTAGAAAGCGAAAGTATTGTCTATCAGGTCAAGATACTTCCTTATGTCAGTCTCTCTTGTCACAGGGATGAAGCCATCCTTATTCCTATAGAGGAATGTGAGCGCAGTAGAATCAGGGCTGCAAGGCAATGGCACGAAGTCTGTCTTTTTTATCATCCCTGAGGTCTGTCTATCTATCTCAGCTATGACTCCGGAGACAGTTATCCTGCCCTCTACTTTTGATATCCTTCCAAAGTAAGCAACTGGCTGGAAGTTTATGCCTCTTATGCATTCTGTCGCAAGCCCGAAATTGATGAGCCTGCCAACCTCCTGGAGATTGCTTGCCCTGTCCAGTGTCACGACAAGAGTGATAGGGATCTTGTGATCTGTCAGGTTCTTCACAGCATCGAGCTTTGTCTGGAGGAGGTCTGTCCCTCTGAGCCTTGAATAAGCTTCCTTGGATAATCCGTCAAAAGAGAGGTATATCTCAAACCCAGGCATGAGCTTTGATAGCTTTTCGGCAAAATCTGGGTCATGGGCGATGCGCACACCATTTGTGTTCAGCATGACATGCTTTATGCCTTTTTTCTTCGCAAGCTCAAGTATCTCTATTATCTGAGGATGGGTTGTCGGCTCTCCCCCTGAGATCTGGAGTATCTCTGCTTTTCCGTGCTCAGCCTTCTGAAAATGGTCCATCCTTTTCTCTATCTCTACCATAGACAGATGAGTCCCTTTGCCGGAGCGGGCATAGCAGACATTGCATTTCAGGTCGCATATTGAAGTGACTTCAATCAGGCCGATGCAGGTGTGCTGGTCATGCTCAGGGCACAGGCCGCAGTCAAAGGGGCAGCCTTTTTTAGTCTCAGTCTCAACTATAGATTCTGTTCCGGGTTTTGCGTAGCTGGCTTTTGATTTATAGAACTCTATATCCTCTTCAAGTATTGTCTCGAATTCTCCGTGCTCCTTGCATGCCTTCTTCATGAATACAGAGCCCTTGAAGACTATCTTCGCTGCAATGCGCCTGTCGCAGACAGGGCAGACAGACATAGTATCTGAATAGACAGAGGATTGCGCCATTTTATATCGGAAACTGAAACTCAATTACCATCCTGAGGAAAGGATTGCAACGCAAGCGCCGAATATCAGCAGAGGTATTAGCACCATCGCGGCGACAGCGGTGATTGCTCCGACCATAATGAAGCGCCTCTTTGTCTGCTTCAGCTTGTATATCGCAAACACCAGGCCGATTATATAGACTACAGCCTCAGCCCCGTATATGACTAGGAAAGAGAGAGACGGATCAAATGCGATTGTCTTCTGCGCCACAACAACCATTGTTATGAGCCACACAATGAGCGCGCAGACCATATTATAGGCAACAGTGATGCCTATTGCTGCGAAGAACCCTATGACAAAATCCTTGACTTTTTCTGACTGCTCTTTGTATATGTCGTCTGGCTGCGGCACTTTAGGTGCTTCCTTTCCCTTTGTTGCGTTATCTGGCATGTATATTGCATAATCTCCAGACTATAAAAACATTATTAATTATAATGGAATATGGCTTATTCGCTATCCACAGTAAATAATCTTGAATCCTTTACCTTGAACAGCCCTATCCTTGCACCTGCATCAAGCCAGCCATGCGCATAGTTGACTGCGGCAAATGCATTCACATAATCGCTATTCTTCTTGAAATGCTGCGCATCAGAATAATAGTTCTTTGCCATGTCAAGAAAATCCAGCGCCTGCTCTTTCCTGTCTTCGTCAATGCCGCATGACTCTACCATCTCTATGGCCTCTTTTGTTATCGAGAAGTATTTCCTTAGCTTCTCTTCTGTTATGGTATTAAGCATGGGGTGTAGCTTGTAAAGAATCTATTTAATATATACTATTTTTGCTAGAAACAATTAAAGACTTTTATCACAATCAATTAAACTAGTATACAAAAAACCATACTGATATACGAAAATACAAAAGTTTAAATACCTGATACGCTTAACTTATTTACACGCAAAAGACAATCTATGATTGCCCTTTGCAACTTTAAGTTTCGGGGATTGAGATGGAAAAGAAGACAAAGATCAAGGTAAAAAAACCTATCGCTATCGGACTTGCGCTTGCAATCGGTCTGGTAACGATAATATTTGTCACTATGCTCATCTTCAACCTCACAGACTTCGGCATAACAATAGCATCGTTCGTGTCGACGGTCTTCATGATCCTGACAAAGAAAAAGGTTTCCAGGAAGCAGATCTTCGGATCTTATCTTTTGGCTGGGCTTCTTGGGTTCCTGTTTTCGAACATATCAGAGATCACATCACTTAATGTAGCCATGGCAGCGGTCTCCTCTGTTTTAGCGATGACCCTCCTTGGGCTGCAGCATCCTCCGGCGATCGGAATGTCGGTCGCCCTCGTACTCAATAAGTTTTCCTTTGTGACAGACGTTTTTGTGCTGTTTTGCATAATAGTCATACTTGGCCTCTGCATACTTCTGAGGGAGTTTGTCCGTGATCCCAATGCTGTCATGAAATTCGTCGAGATAGACGAAGGCGAGAAGATAAAATGGAACATACCTGAAAAAGAAGTTCCGGCATATCTCCAGCTGAAGGATTGATTTTTTATCGGTTTCCGCAGTCTAGGAAAGACCCACAATTCTACTTATTTTAATACCACTAATTAGTAATTATTTATTGAAACCTTTAAATATTATATGTTTTTATTTTTGAATATGGCTCAGCAGTTATTTTTCAATGGGGTTGAACTGAGTGGTAAGGAACTATTCTCAGAAAACTTTGAACAGCTATTTGAAGTCCAACAAAGAGAATATGCAATAACACATAAGGAGGATAGCAAACCCGTTCTTGGAACTCCTCCAATTCAACAATGTATTAGACTAGTAGGATATAATGAGGAAGCAGGTATCACTTTTATGGGACACTATGACACTAGGGAAAGCGTTAGGTCCTTGACAGAATTAGTTAGCTTATTGGATTCAAAAAGTACAAGTGGTATGTTTAGGGTGACTGTTGAGGGAGGAGGCAATTCTGAATCTCTTTTTATTAGGGGTTCAATCTTAGGGTACCTTAAAACACAAAATAAGATAGGGATGGCGATTTCGCTAATAGACACACAAGGAATAGGACAGCCTGGAGTTGCTATAGATTCAAGAACAGGAGAAGAATTTTTTTATTGTCCACATATGAATCCCATGTCAAAATTTTGTAACTCAAATGATTTTATCCGCTCATTAAATTTACTCTATCTAAAACGAATGAAACCTGCAAAATTATCTTATCTTAGTGATTGTATTTAATAATACGATATGGCTTATTAAATTTGAAGAATAATTGAGATGATAAATAGACCTCTAAACTACAGAAAGCCTTAAATCCCTCTTTAGGATTTCAGGCATATGATTACGCATATCCTTCCTGAGAACTTCTCCCCAAAGATGAATGTCGTCGCATGCTTTATCATCTGCGATGGAAAGTTCCTCTTATTGAAAAGATCTCCCAAAGACAGCCATGGAAAAAAATGGGGCCTGCCTGCAGGATCAGTAGATGAAGGCGAGAACGAATACGAGGCAATATTAAGAGAGATTTCAGAAGAATCGGGCATCCATGTCAATAAAGAGGATATAGCTTATAACGGATGGCACTATGTCAGGCAGAAAATTGATTTCTTCTACCATACATTCATAACATCTCTTGGAAGACTCCCAGAAGTCAGGCTATCAAGGGAACACACAGACTACAGGTGGGTCACACCAGAGGAAGCCCTGAAGATGGACCTTCTTACAGATCTTGATGCATGCATAAGGGAGTTCTTTTCCTAGAAGCTTAAGATGTAATTTGCAAGGCTCAGCTTTCCTGCTCTCTTAAACACCTTGAAATCCCTGTCTTGGGGTATATATATGTCAAATGCACTGTAGCCTAACATAGCTGGATTGGTCTTGGTGTTCGGTAAAAAGGAGATAAAATGTATATTCCGGAAATTAAAGGCATGCTCCACATCTCCGTAGCTTGTCCGGAACATTGCAGTTCCTTTTGTCGGGTGGAAATGGAACTGTCCGCCTGTATCGCCCTCATTCCAGCAACTGAATTCTTGCGCTACATCTCTCCCGTCTCGGGATTGCGTATACAGTTCCATGGACCTTTTGTTCCAGTTGGAAAATCCCTTCTGCAGAAGCAGATTAGGTGAAAGTATTTCATGAACTTTCACCGTGTTGCCATATTGGTGTTCTCTTAGCCAGGTTGAAAACTCATAGTCCCTATCCTCTTTGGTCATCTTCACTAGCTTCTGCAGTCCAGGCTTATCTTCTATCACCACAGTGTCCGCCTCCCTGACAGGATATAGCCATGGTGATCTTTCGGCAGCCTGGATTATGGTATCATGGAGTCTCTTCAGCTCAGCCAGACTAT
>JAAXVZ010000281.1 GCA_013335235.1 Nanobdellota archaeon
GCGCCATGAAGACGCGCAATTTCATCCACTAACCAAAACCCGTCATTATGCCGGGTTTCAGCGTACTGACTGCCCGGATTTCCCAGCCCCACGACCAGTTGCATGGTGACGTGTTTGCCAGCCATCCGGTTAGCAGATTATTTCTTTTCAGCTGGTGCTGCTTCTGCAGCCTCTTCGAAGAGCGGCTTTTTTCCTGCTTTCAATACCTTAAGCGAGATTTGTGTGGTCTTCTCATGTATCGTGTTTCCACACACTGTTTTCATCTTCTTGACACCCTTATCAGATTTCCTGATTCCGATGCCTGTCGTGATGAATATCCTCTTCCTGATCGGGCCTTCCAAGTCTTTTCTCATGGGGAAGCCGCAGTAATCTGCTCCGCCTGTTATCTCAAACTCGTAGCCTGCAAAGTCGAATGCCTCGCCCCTTATATGGTCGCCTATCTTCTTTCCGACGAAGAAGGTAGCTGACTCATTTGCTACTGGAACCTGTTTGCACTTGCCTGTCTTTGGGTCACCTATGACCAACTTGAATTCAACCATTTTTCTTGCTCCGCTGAGAATTACTTAATCACCCGAGGATGAAACCCAAGGCACTTGCCTCAGCAAGCACATGAAGTTTAGGTGTATTTAAATAATTAACCCTAAAAAAGCAGAGTCCAATGTTTTAGGCACCTGGCGCAGGCATGACTAAGGTTTAAATAAAGATTGTTTTGACAAGGGATTATGGCATTGATATATACAGGAGTGACCATGACAAGGTACAACAAATGCATAAAGGCCACTCCCACAGGATATGAGTTCAACAAGAATAGGTGGAGAGTTGCATATCCAGAGACATTCATAACCCAAAATATAGGGATTGCAGGGTTTTACGCATTTGCCAGATCTCAAAGATATCACGACATACCTATAATATTGGAAGGTGAAAATGTAATATATGAAGGAAGAGCGACTCTCCCGCCTGATGTCCCGTTCAATGTCGATTGTATATGGATTCCCTCGCAGCATCTCACAAAGAAGATATTGGTGGGGTTTGATTTAACTAGTGAAATTGAGATTGACACTCAAAGATTCTGCATTAAAGCAATCCCTGAAAAGACCCTAGATCTGATTTTAAGATAGGCGCGCTTAGAAAAAGTATTAAAGCAAACCCGATTTAATCTTGGTAATGGAGCTGCCACTCGTCTTTCTGAGGTTCATATTGACATTTGTATTATCTTTTGCGTTTGGGCTGGAGAGGCAAAGATCGCACAAGCCTGTCGGCTTTGGTACCTATACCTTTGTCGCAAGCGGCGCATGTGCACTCTCTATTGCTGCAATAACACTGAATAAGGATAATCCTTTCTCGCTCCTTTCTGCAATCGTGACTGGTATCGGTTTCCTCGGAGCAGGCGCCCTCATCAAGACAAGCGACAAGATATTCGGCTTCACTAGCGCATCTTCCATATGGCTATTCGCCATCTTCGGGATGACGATTGGAATAGGGCAGTATTTCCTGGCAGGGCTGATATATGTCATCGTTTGGATTGTAATCCTCTATGACCGTAACCTTGAAAGCAAAGGGATTGGTTCATACCAGAAAAAGCTGCAGATTGTGACAAATAAGATTGTCAGTGAAAAGGAAGTCAGGAAGGTCCTGGTCCTGGAGACGAAGAACCATAAGCTCATGTCAGTCTCTGTCAGCAAGAAGGACAATAAGCTTGTCTATGATTATGTTATAGAAGGGACAAGAGAGCACTTAAACAAGATCCCCCAAAGATTATTCAGTGAAGAATGGTTTGATTCCTGCAAGATAGAGTAAGTGTATAAAAATAAAAAAATCTAAGAAAACTAATAGTTAGGTATGCTTGGCAGCTTCTGCGGCGATGCTGGAAGCACAAATTCTGAGTCTGCAACACTTGTCTTCACATCAGTTGCTGTCAGTTCTGCTGAGCTGCCTTTAGCTACTGTCTTCATATAGAGCGGTATGCCTTTTTCTGAATAGCAGTATTCATAATTTACATCCTCATTGGTATAGCCAAAGCAGAGCGCGTCATAGCCTGCAATCTTCCTTGATGGAAGAGGTTTTATGTCATACTTCTCATAGTTCTCTTTCAGCTCTGTGTCTGTCGGGTCCTGCATATTCTCCGATGGGAACTCATAG
>JAAXVZ010000061.1 GCA_013335235.1 Nanobdellota archaeon
GACAGCATCAGGTCTTATGTATTACAGAGTTGCAGCAGTGGATATCGCAGGAAACATAGGTGACCTGTCTCCTGAGATCAGCGTCTATGCCAGTGTCAAGGCAGAGGCAAAGGTCCAGGAGAACCCTCCGACAAAAGAGACAAGGGATTGGGCAGCCAGGACAGGAAAGGATATTGATACTTTGCTCATAGATTTAGAATGGGCTATAACTAACCTAAATGACATTGCGACAAAAGAATCTGCAGTCGACCTGCTCGGCCTGAAGAAGACAGCTATGTCCGCAAAGACGGATATAGAGAAAGTGAAGGCACAGGTCAAGGCAGTCGATTTCGACAAATCCACAGATACAGATTTGCGTGATTTCCTTTCAAAGACAGATGCACTCCTTGCCAGGTCAAGGAAGGGCACGCCTCAGGGCCTTGAGATACTGAAGACAACGTCATTCGTGCAGAGCCTGACAGAGGAGGATATCGATGCTGCAGCAAAAGAGTTCCTCAGGACAGCTAACTATTCAGAGAAGCAGTACAAATATTACCTGAAGCAGATGGTGGGAAAGAACCTGCACTTCAAGGCAGAGGCAGATGTGAAGACACTCAAGATATCTTACCTGGATGGAGAAGAGACTAAGGTGCTAGTCACAAAACGGATATGGTATGATAGCTCTGAGAAGCTTGGGGCAGGCTTCCTTGTTGAAATGATACCTAAGAGCTTGGCAGGCGATATCAGCGCCGTAGACATAAGGACCCCAGATTATATGGTCATAAATGAGGATCCTGTGATCTCCTGGACAGTTCCTGATTTAGGATATGAGAAAGTGTCTTTCACATATGCCCTCCTTGCAGAGGACCTATCTGAAGCAGCCAAGCAGACAAGATCTGTCGTTATGCTGGATCCGATAGGGATAATCAAGGATGAAAAGAGCATGATAACAGGGTTTTCCTTCAATTTTGTCAAAGGGACAGGCATGCAGATAATAGGGATATTGGTAGGGATACTGATAATAATCGGCCTGGGATCTTATTACATAGTGGTTGTCCAGGACATAGACATAGCGAAGTATCTGCCTAAAGCAAGCCTTCCCAATATTGGCATGCTGCAAAGGACACCGAAATTAGGGAAAGATGACCCTCTTGACGCAAAGCCGGAGAGCTATTTCTCAGCAAGTAATGGAGATGTGATAAGGTGCCTATCTGAGCTTGACTCAGCCCTTGAGAGGATGGATGATTTCTCGTTCCATTTCCACGTCAATTCAGAAAAGAACGATTTTGCAGAGTGGGCAAATTCAGTTTATCAGGATAAGTCAGTATCAGATGGCCTGAGGAAGACCATTACAAGGGAAGAGATGATCAAATTGATAAGGAAGATGAAGGGGAACAGAAAATGAAGACGTATCATACACTATTTGCATTATTGTGTGTTTTTCTAGCATGGCTTTTCTTCCTTGCAGAGCCTCTTGTATCCGGCCAATCCTATAATTCGACATGGCTTTTGAATACAACTGTGAACATCACGAACTCAGCGCCGCTTGTCCTGGACGTGAACCTGCAGTCACCGATTAATCTTATCGCTTACGATAACACGACAGTGAACTGCAATGTCACAATCTATGATTTCGATAACAATACTGCAGGAGTTAACGCGACTCTGCACAGATCAAACATGTCCTCTTCCCTTGCGCCGGACATGAACTACCTGTACACCAACTCAAGCTGCAGCCTCATCTCCCCTGCAGACTACTACGCAAACTACTCATGCACATTCACCGTGAATTATTTTGCGAACAATGGAAGCTGGCTATGCAATGCAACAGTGATAGATGTGGCGAATGCCACAGGCTCTAACCAGTCGGTTGCATCTATCATAAATCCCCTTATTGCAATAAAACTGCCAAGCCTTATAGACTATGGGAATGTAGCAGTCAACCAGAATTCGACAGATATCGATGCAAACATAACTAACGCAGGCAACAGGGATGCCAACATTTCTGTAGAAGGATATGCCATTGTCCCAGGAGACAACCTTGCGATGAATTGCACTGTCGGAACTATCGCTATAGGGTTTGAAAAATATAACAGAAACGGGAATATAAATTATGGCGCGATGACAGCGCTTACGGGGGTTACTACGCAAATCCCAATATACTCAGTATATCAGAGGCAATCTGAGACAATTGAATCTATCAACGCAACATATTGGAAGATGTCAGTTCCGCCTGGCGCAGGCGGGATATGCACTGGAAAGATCCTATTCACAGCAAGCGACAGAGGGAATTAAGAAGCCCTTGTCACTTTTGGTACGGTTGTAGTGGTCTTAGCTGCCTGCTGCTGCGCCAATCTCTGCTCATCTGCAAGCTTCTGCTGCTCTAGTATCTGCTGTTCCAACGCAGCGATATCTGCAGCTGAAGCGCTGCTGCTATCTGTGCTGACAGTATTCTGGAGCTCTGCAATATTCTTCAATATCAATTCCTGTTCCAGCTTGCTGTTCGTATATATCTGCTGCTTTATCTCTGTCTGGAGGTTCTTCAGAATCAGCTGCTCTTTCTCTAACCTCTCCTTTTTCCCTTCTAATATCAGGGTCTGATCCTCTAATCTCTGCAGCCTCTTGTCAAGATTGCTGGTTGTCAAGAAACCGGCTATTGTAAAACCTGTAAGTGTTAGTATTATCAATATCGTGAGTATGATCTTAGCTTTCCCCATTTATATCACCCTGTTCCTGAGCTAATTCTATTGTATCGTTCTTCAATATCTCGTTTGTCCTGGATAACTCATCAATGCTTGCCTCTATCATGGATTTCCTTGTCTCGAACTCTCTCACCTTAGCCTCAAGATCGCGGTGCAGCACTATATTGTAAATCAGCCCGAACACCAGCACAAGGCAGAAAACAGCTGATAGTGTCATCTCATATTGGTCCTCGAATAACCTGAAGCTGCTCATTATCCTCGCAATGAGCAAGGATAGCACAAAAAGGAAGCATACGATGAATACAGGATTCAAGATCGCAGAGAACTGGCTATGCCTAAGGTCTGTGCCCAGATTCACAGAATGGATATATGCTATGAAAAAAGAAAGATAGCTCAAGTAGTGCACTATCTTCCACCGTTTATACCCTATCTTCTGGATGCTTTTTTTTGCGCTGCTCAGGCCGACTATCAGCATGAGATAAAATGCAATCGTGCCAAGAGACAGCAATGTAAGCCATCTGTCACTGAAGGAGAATCCAAGATACTGCGTGAATGTGAGATATTTCCCCCATTTGAATTCATCAAACAAAGCTGATATGAAATGCAGGAGCACGAGGAAGATGGACATCTTTGCAATAGGCACATGGAGGGTGAATAATGCAAAATCCGCCTTTACTTTAGATAACAGCCTGATCTCTCCCAGGACTACTGTCGCAAAAAGCGCTGCGAATGAGAGTATGCCGAAAATCCTTGTGAGAAGCCACATATATTCAGTTGTCTTTATCGAGTTTGAAACTAGTATATATATAATTGTCGTGATGACCCCTGCAATCAGGATTATCTTATCCTTGAGTTCCATATTCTAGTTCCTCATATCCATTCATCTTCATGATTTCCATGTCCTCGCCTATCAATAATGCAGGGTTCTTCAGCTCCTTCAGGAGCTTGATTGCTCCGGATTTTCCGAGAAGCATCAGCGATGTCGCAAGGCCATCTGCGTCCGCAAGATCATTTGAGACAATAGTTGCAGAGGCCAGGTCTTTACTCCCAACTATATGGTTCTCCCTGAAGCACCCATTGTTCTGATTATAATCGCCTGATGTGGCTATGGCCTGATTATGCAATCTTATCGGAGACATAGTCTTTGCGCTGTCCCTGGGATGCTGTATCGCGACAGTTTCATGATTGTCTCCGTATATCCTCATATCTCCCCTTGCATCTATAAATGCGCTGCCAATACCAATCTCCTGGATATATTCAACTAGCTTGTCTACGATATATCCTTTTGCGATGCTTCCGAGGTCTACTAGGATATCTGGATTCTCTAGATATACTTCGCTCCCTTTGATCAATATATCCGTGAATCTGCATGAGACACATGATACAGGCTTATTGTTTTTCCTTGCAACAAACTCCTTTCCCTTGCTGATATCGTATCTTCCTTCAGTCATCTTATAGAATCTCTCAGAAAGATTCAGCACATGAAGCATCTCCTTTGATACTTCCAGGTGCCTTTTCCTGTTCAGGAGGGACAGTTCGCTTGCAGGGTCGTAGAGGTTGAATATCTTCTGGAGCCTGAGCGCCTCTTCAGTGATATCAGAGAAGATCACTTCTCCGAAACCTTCATCCAGGCCATATAGTTCGATCTCAACCTCTCCGCCGAACAGCCGTATCTTCCTATTCATGAGAATTCCTCTGTCCTTATGTGTTCGTCAGGGATGCCTTCTAGCGTAAGGTTCTTCCTGAAATCCTCCATCATAGGCGGTGGTCCGCAGATGTAGTAATAGCGTGACTTGAAGTCTGGAACAAGCTCTTTTATCTTGCCAATAGACAGCCTTGAGCCATCATTAGTGTATATATCGTGGATATGTATGTTCTTTGATTCAAGGCTGTCAACCTCATCTGCCATCGCAGCCATATCCCTTGCCTTGACGCAATAGAACAGGTCCATCTTCAGGTCTTTCCGGTTATCTTGCCCGAACTTCGCCATGCTGTAGAGCGGAGTTATGCCTATGCCCCCAGCTATAAATACTATATTTTTATCTTCTGTAGGCAGGTTAAATCTTCCATATGGGCCAACTAATTCAAACACATGGCCTTGTTTTAATCCGCTTAATCTTCCTGTGAAATCTCCAAGTTTCTTTATCACTAGCCTTAATTTATTGCCCGAAGCAGAGACTATGGAAAACGCGTGTTTTTTCTCTCCAGGCTCTGAGATCATGACATATTGCCCTGGAACATATGTGATCGGTTTTTCCAGCAAAAGATGGAGGCTGACAATATCTTCAACCTCCTTTTTGACTGCCTCGACAATTGCTTTCATTGTACCTTCTCTACCTTGATGCACCCTGAAGGGCAGCTACCTGCGACAGATTGCTGTTTCTTGAACTGCGCTTCGTCTATCTCAAGCTCAAAATTTCCAGTCTTCGGGTTCTGGACAGCGCTTTTCAAGTCTGCTTTCCCGTTTGAAGCGATTTTCCAGAAGTCTGGAGAAAGAGCTTCACATTCTGCTGCGCCGATACATTCTTTCTTATTGTATACTATCCTGTATTTCATTTTCTTACCTCCTTCCTAAACCAAGCCAAGCTAGGATCTTCTCAACCATGTTCCTATCATCCTTCTCATCATACATATCGTCTGTCCCATCATGATCCAGATCTGTATCTTGCGTCGTGTCGCTATCCCTGCTGTCTATCACGCCGTCATTGTCTTTATCCTGAAAATCCAAGTCATTCTTCCCAAGATATCTATCATATGCGTCTGCGATGCCATCCTCATCACTATCTATTATAGTGGGATCTGTCAAATCAGTTGTGTTCTGAAGATTGGCTAATTGATTTTTATATGCTTCTATCTGTGCCTGGACTTTTCTCATCCTCTCTGTCTCAAGCCTCTCTTCTTCCTCCAATCTCTTTAGCATCTCTTCTTTCTGTTTTTTCAATTCATCGACTCTGCTGGTATTCACTATAGGCTGCTGCGGCTCTAATACTGTTGGCTCAGCCAATGGACGCTCTTTAAAATCCTCTGAAAAATCCCAATCCTCTTCTTCATCTTCGTCTTCTTCATATTCATCTGATTCCCTGCTCTCTTTTGCAATCACTTGTGTTATGACTATCAATAATACAAGCCCGATCATGAAGTATCTTAGTTTGTTTTTCATTGGATTCACCAATCTTGCTGGAGTGACGGCATGCTTATTAAGACTCTCTGCAAACCTTCATAACCTTTATATTTGGATATGTTTTCTAAAGCTCATAAGCCTCAGGATCAAGGGTTTAAAGGTTTAGAACCATGGATTTCAAAACTAACAAAAAACTAAGGAGTTTCATCCTTTTTCTATTGTTCGGAACTGTCTTTTGCTACGCAAGTATAGATGTGACGCTAGAGTCCCGGCTTGAATCGGATCTGTCAGTAACTGAATCTGTCAACTTGACATTCTCAGAGAACAACAGGTCTTCGATAACCTTGACCCTGCCTGAAGGCGCTGCAGAACCAGAGATCAATGGGAAGACTGCTTTTCTTACTGACGGGTCGATCTCGGTTCCATTATCCTGTTCTGATTGCGCTATACGCATGACATATAGGCTGGATAACGTGGTGAAGAAGACCGCAAGCGGTGAATTCCTTTTCACAAGGACGCTCACACTCCCAAAAATCCCTGATAGGCTGTCATATAGCGTCGTTCTTCCGGCTGGATTCACAATTGGCAGGGAATCTACGAACGACCCTGCGATGGTCCCGCTACCGACAAAAGTGGAGACAGATGGAAGACGGATGATATTGGTCTGGAAGGAGGATATACCTGCGCTGCCAAAGATATATCAAGTGAGGTTCCACAGCCATGAGTCAGGTTCACAGGACTTCCTTGCAGAGCTTAGTGAAACAGAGACATGGGCTTTCTTCATTGTTGGACTTATCTTAGGGATTCTCGTTGGCCTGTCGATAAATAGGCTGTTCCCCTCAAAAAAGATTGTGGAGATGAAAGTTGTCCCTTCTAGCCTTTTTTCGCCGGATGAAAAAGAAGTGTTGTCTTTATTGAAAAAAGGGAAACTCTCCCAGAAAGAGCTGGCAAAACAGCTTGAGTGGTCTAAGTCCAAGGCATCCGGGGTCTTGACAGGACTTGAATACAAGAAAATCATCAGGCGTGAAAAAATCGGAAGGAACTATAATCTGGAGCTTATCGCGTCACTCTCAGATATCTGATTTTCTTTTTATGGTTTTTTTACTCGATAATCTATACAAAGATTTATATAGGTGTTTTCTTAATTTTAGTTTAGTTTAGGGTGGATTATTATAACTAATTATGGTAAGCTCCAATCAGGAGTTATTATAAGAGGGCACGATGATGGTTGATTCTAAATCAAGCGAGGAGTACTTAAAGACAGGCATACAGGGATTTGACGATCTGATTGTGGCTGGAATCCCAAAAGGGTC
>JAAXVZ010000282.1 GCA_013335235.1 Nanobdellota archaeon
GGACATCATCGAATGTCAATGCCAGCTTGATATCGGAAAATTTATCATCGTTCTTTTTCATTTTTCAGTCACCCATAAGCTCTTGTACCTTTGACATGATCTCTTCAGGATTGCAATTCGTGAATTTTCCTTCCCTCACCAAAAACTTGCCCCTGACCATAGTTTCTGAGACATCCTGGCCAGATGAGCAATATATTATATGAGAGAGAATGCTGTTATTCTTATTCAAAGGCGTGAAATGCGGCTTGTTCACGTCCATCGCTATCAGGTCAGCCCATTTTCCGGGTTCTATGCTCCCTGTCTTATCTGTAATCTTCAGGGCTTTTGCTCCCTGTATATTCCCCATGTCAAATATATCCTGGTCAGGGATCCCCATAGGGTCATTCAGCTCGAATTTATGCATGAGAGCAGAGACTTTCATATCATCGAAAAGGTCGAGGTTGTTGTTGGATGTTGGCCCGTCTGTCGCCAGGCTCACAGTTATCCCCATCTCAAGCATCTTCTTTAGAGGCATCGCTTTTCCATAGGCAAGCTTCATGTTGGAGACAGGGTTGTGGTTGATCTTGCAGCCCTTGTCCCTGATCATCCTGAGCTCCATATTTGTCGCCCAGTTGCAATGGACAAGCATTGTCTTGTCATCGAGCCAATCTAATTTGTTAAGATACTCTATAGGTGTCGCCTTATTGTTCTTCAGGCTCGCTTTGAGTTCACGTTCAGTCTCTGAGACATGGATCCTCCTGATGACATTGTATTTATTTGATATATCCCTTATCTTCTCCAGTGTGTCTGTGCCGCATAGGTATATGGAATGGCAGGTCGCGACAGGCGTGATCTTCTTATATTCCTGCATGTCTTTTATGAATTTCTCGGAATGGTTTATAGCCTCCTGCGCGTCCTTGAAGAAAAAGGGCTTATCTAATACTGTCGAGTCCAGGAAGGCATTCAGCCCCATCTTCTCGACAGCCTTTGCCCTCTCATAAGGATAGTAATAGAAATCAGCGGCAGTTGTTGTCCCGAACTGGAGGGATTCAAGGCAGCCTAGCATCGTGCCCCAATATACCTGCTCAGCAGTCAGCTTCGCTTCCTCTGCCATCATCTTCTTCAGCCAGTCATGCAATCCAAGATTGTCCGAATATCCTCTGAACAATGTCATAGGCAGGTGGACATGGGTATTGATCATCCCTGGCATGACGACCTTCTTTGAGAAATCTACCTTGTCGTCCCTCTCCTTGATATTCGGAGCTATCTCTGCTATCTTATCATCCTCTATCCTGATATCGCAATTCTCAAGAACCCTCCTTTTAGGGTCCTGAGTCAATATGAACCTGCAGTTCTTGAGTATCATAGTTTCACCATAAATCTGGCTGGATTATTAATCTTTTGAGTTGCCTTTGAATATGAAGTTCGCATGTTTATTCCCACTCTATTGTTGCCGGAGGCTTGTTTGTTATATCGTACAGGACAGCTCCAGTAAATTGTCTGAGCCTTGCGCAGAGCTCGTCTAATAATTTGCGGTCGAATCTATAAAATGATGCTGTCATCGCATCAATGGATGTTATCGGCCTGAGGACGATGACAGGCTTTCCGCTGGAGAGGACAGGAAGCAAAACAACAGGGAACTGCCATATCTTATCATAAATGCCTTTCTCGATGCAGAACTCATTGACAATAGAGTCAGCCTTTCTCAGGAGATCCAACCTTTCTTTGGTTATCCCTGCCTTAATCATCCTGAATTCAGAAGTTTCTTTAGGGTATGCCTGAAGCAGGACCCTGTTTATCTCCTTATCAGAGTTTGTCGACTGTGTCGATTCCCTCTCAAGCTCTTCCCATGGTTTTGAAGATAGGACAACAAGAGGGCTGCGGTATGTCCTCTCATCTCCCTGCACACCGACACTTCTTACAGGCAATACTGTCCCTTGGGTGGTATTTTTCCCGATCCCTTCTTTGTCCGAGCAGAGGCACCTTATGGCAAGCCCTGGTCCTGGGAAAGGATGCCTTGACAAGAGCGCCTTGTCTAAACCGAGCAGGCTGCCTAATTCTCTCACTTCATCCTTATAGAGATGGGAAAGCGGCTCGATGACCCTGCCTTATTCAATCATCTTCTGGATCACTTCGAACATGTTAT
>JAAXVZ010000062.1:0-5130 GCA_013335235.1 Nanobdellota archaeon
TCTTTCGACGCTATGTGTATCCTTGCTACGCAATAGCCTCAAAAGAGATAGTCTAAATGGATCCCACTTCACAGATGCAGAGCTGGTCATAGTTATCGGAGGGGACGGCACCTTCCTGAAGACAACTCATTTCAACCATGACACACCTATATTTGGCATCAATCCGTCTCCAAAAACAAAAGAAGGCCACCTGCTTCAGGTTGGGGTCGATTTTGAGAAGCAGATAAGCGCAATTCTCTCTGGCAGATATACGACAGAGAACAGGGCAAGGCTGGAAGCCACGATAAATGGCAAACCAATCAGCGAAATGGCGCTGAATGAATTCTATATAGGTAGCGAGAAGCCATATATGCTTTTTAATTATGTCCTAAGGGCAAAAGGGGAGGCGGAGTTCCAGAGGAGCTCAGGCATCCTGATAGGAACGCCTTCAGGGACAACAGCGTGGCTTGGCTCAGCAGGGGGAAAGCACATGCTGCCTTATGAGCAGGCATTCCAGGTGATTGTCCGTGAGCCATATGTTGGCAAATTGAATCCTGCCTGCAGTCTCAGGAAGCTTGTCCTGCAGAAGCACGAGCAAGTTGAGATACTTTGCAAGGGCGAGGGTATATTAGTAACAGATAGCATTAGCGAAGAGCATATCCTCAAATCAGAAGATAAGGTCGTGATACAGCTCTCAAAGCCGCTGCCTTATATATTACCTAATATAAAATGAGTATGGTGTAGTTCTATTCTTTCGCAACATGCCACAACAGCTCGAACGTCTTCCTGTAACTATCAGCCAATATGCTGTTATGTATGAGTATGGTGTTCGGGTCATCCTCTAGGAGGATTATAGCTACCTTGTCTCCATATACTCTATGGGCTGTGTCAGTGTAATACTTGTTATCGAGATACCTGAACGCGAGGAGCGGGCTTTTTGTATAGCTCTTGCCTCTTGCTGACTCATAGTATATCAGGCTTCCGTGGATCTTCTTTTTTTTTCTCTCTCCAGCATAGTAGATGAAATAATGCTTCAAAAGAGCCTCGATCCTCTGCTCCGGCCCCCCTCCGCAGTAATCCTCTCCTGTAGCCAGGATGTCGTCAAACACTGTCTTCATGCCCTGCTTGCCTTTAAAATACTTCACATCATACTCTGAATAGAATTTCGCGTCATGCAGCTTCTCCAATCCAGGGATTATCTTCTTGACATTGATCTCTCTTTCCTTGATTAAGGAAAGCACTTTTGTCGGCCTTGCTGCCTCGAAAGATAGTTTATCATCGACTGAAGAGCTTGACACGAGGCCTTTTTTCTGGAGCCTCTGGAGGCAGCCATAGACAGACGTGCGGTGCATGTTTGTTATCTTTGTAAGCTCTTTTGGAGAGCCATGCCCTAATTTCAACAGTTCAAGGTATATCCTGGCCTCGTTTCCGGTAAGGCCTGCCTCCTCAAGTATGTGTATGTATGAGTTTGTGTTCATTGATCTCACAAATAATTACAGAGATAAAAATGTTGTCATGTGGATGACAACAATAATTTAAGAACTTTTATCTTTTTTAGAGGACAAGATAGGGTTGCTCCTTCTAAAGGAGATATATAAAACAAAGGGTGGCGGGATGCACAGGCTGATAAGGACAAGGGAAAGCGCTACAGGCGGGCTTATCGGTGCGCTGCTGCAGAGCCATTTCTATCCTGTAGATACCATTATCGCTTATTCAAATGATGCAAAAGAGAATCTGCTAGGTGTTCCGAGCAGTGTCCTTGCAGCAGGAGCTGTTTCAGAGGTTGTAGCAAAGCTGATGCTGCCGACATGTGGAGAAGCCATATCTGTCACAGGACATGCGGGATTATCTGCCAGGAATCCGGATGCATTTGGGAAAGACCAGACAGGGAAAGATGAAAAGATCTCATTTGTAGGCGCTGCAACCTCACGTGGCAGCCAGCTTGAGAGCAACATAGAGCGGGTGATAATAGACGAAGAAGATAAGATGAATGGCGAGAGCAGGAGATTTGGCCAGAAATTCCTTGCAAACAAGGCTATACAGAATTATGCCAGGCTTTCAAACTCGCAAAATCTGATGTCTGTTGAGCCTCGTTCTTTCAATATGATAAGCCGGGAGGCACATCTGGCGCTATATGAAATGAAACGAATATGTGAAGACAGCTATCATTTCGCAGTGCATGAGGAAGGGAGACTATGCGTTGTGCAGCAAGCGATAGTGTCTATCCCTTATGCCAGCGGGTTCTACAAAGGAGGCAGGCTGATAAGTCCCAGGCTAGCAGCTACAGGCATGGCGCCTGAAGAGATTGAAGCGTATGCGGTTGATGCGGCTGTAAGGATAAGGGCAGATTTTTCAGCAACTATCGGCTTGTCTGTCTTGTACGAGCATGGCCTGATTGCAGTATGCTATACCTCCAGGGGGACCAAGGACACAGTCACAAAGACAATGAACACGTACAGCAGGAAAGCCAGTACAATGCAGTATATGGCAATCTCTGCTGCCAGGGATGTCGCGAGGGACCTTGCGGAGCCGTTGCATCCGTTAAACATTTCTTCGCTGGTAGGAAGTCCAGCCATCTACCTGGGCAGGCTCAGGTAGAATCATAATCTCTGTTTTCTCAAAATTTGACAAGGTTTTTATATAATGGCTGCATATGCATAAAGATGCACAAAGAAAGTGATTGCCTTCCTTGTCGGCTTCTTTAATCTTATTATTATCCGGACCATTGTGAATATATACTACAAGCTGGTTTTGATGCCGCGGCCCGGATAGGGCTATGGTCTTGCATTGATTTCAATTAAAGATCCTTTGGGAGTTTTTTTAAATCCCTGCAAATAACATAATAGCATCCAGTGGCATCAAGGTGATATTCATGGAAAAAACAAATATAAAATTCAGGGCAGACAATGTGAAGCTTGGCTTCATATTAGTCGGGAACATTCATGTCGCGGCAGATTACAGGAAGCTTGAGAAAGAGGAGAAGGATGTATTCTCAGAGATAAAGGAGAAGTATACGCTCGAAAGCCTGTCAAAAGACATGGTGTGCGATTCATTCAGGAAGCTTTACTGGTCATATGGGATGGATCCGACAAAGACCCGGATATCTTCCGAAGCCCTTGTCAGGAGGATAATAAAGGGCGAGAACATGTGGAACGTGAACAATATTGTGGATTCCTTGAACTTATTGTCCGCAAAATCCAGGCTTCCTCTGGGCTATATCGATGCTTCAGCAATAAAAGGCGATATTATTGTCAGGAAAGCTGAAAAAAATGAAATTTTCGTGAAGATTGGCGGCTCGAAGCTCAATTGTCAGGGGAATGAGATCTGCGTCGCTGATGATGAGAAGATAATCGACTATGGGTTTGCGACCTCTGATTCTGACCTGACAAAGGTCACAGAGAAAACAAAAAAGCTTCTCATCCTTATATATGCAACAGCAGAGATCGAGGACAGCTATATAGAAGGTGTCAAATCTGAAGTGAAGAAGATGCTGAAAAAGATCACGCCACATGATATACTCGAAGAAGGGATTGCCCATGCAAATATAAGCAAGCAAGAGGTCCAAGATAAAAAAGGCGCTAATGCGGCGCTTGTCAGGCAGGGCTCAGATCAAGCGTCCAGCAAGCCAGCTGCAAAGGCAGAGAAGCGACAGACACTCGGCATAACCGCAAAGAAAGCAGAGGATCCCTCTGAATGGTACACCCAAGTCATCCAGAAGGCAGAGCTTGCAGACTATTCGCTAGTCTCAGGCTGCATTGTCTTCATGCCAAATTCATACTCTATCTGGGAAAAGATACAGTATTTCCTTGATCAGAAATTCAAGAAATCCGGAGTGAAAAATGCATACTTTCCTATGTTCATCCCTGAGAGCCTTCTCACAAGGGAGAAAGAGCACGTTGAAGGATTCACTCCAGAGGTTGCCTGGGTCACTCACGCAGGAGACTCTAAGCTTGCGGAAAGGCTTGCTGTCAGGCCAACTTCTGAGACAATCATGTATGATTCATATGCAAAGTGGATAAGGAGCCACAATGACCTTCCATTGAGGCTGAACCAGTGGAATTCTGTTGTCAGGTGGGAGTTCAAGAACCCTGTGCCATTCCTCAGGACACGCGAATTCTTGTGGCAGGAAGGACATACTGTTTTTGCTACAAAGGAAGAGGCAGATCGTGAAGTCCTTGAGATACTAGACTACTATGCACAGGCGTATGAGGAGATGCTCGCAGTCCCAGTCATAAAGGGAACAAAGACAGCAAAAGAGAAGTTTGCGGGAGCGCTCTATACTACAAGCATTGAGACTTTCCTTCCCGTTGGGAAGGCTATCCAGGCTTCTACCTCGCACTGCCTAGGCCAGAATTTCTCAAAAGCATTTGGTATCACTTTTTTAGATGCAAAAGGCGAGAAACAGTTCGCCTGGCAGAATTCCTGGGGATTCACCACAAGGAGCATAGGCACGATGGTAATGATGCATGGCGATGACAAGGGATTGGTCTTGCCGCCTAATGTAGCGAATATCCAGGTCGCGATAGTCCCAATCCTATTTGAAGCTACAAAGGATATTGTGCTGGAGAAAGCGCACGAACTGAAGAAGCATATCAAGGCGAGGGTAGAGCTTGATACAAGGGACTACAGCCCTGGCTGGAAATATTCAGATTGGGAACTAAAAGGTGTTCCGCTCAGGATAGAGCTTGGGCCGAAGGATGTCGAGAAAGGGTCAGCAGTCCTTGCCAGGAGGGACACAGGCGAGAAACTGGTTGTCAGCCTTGAGGAGATACCAGAGAAAGTAAAATTCCTTCTAGAACAGATACAAAAAGATATGCTTGAGCGCGCCAGAAAGAACATGGATAATTCCATGGTCCACGTCAAGACCTGGGATGAGTTTGTCCATGCGGCCAAGAATAGGAGATGGATACTTGCTTTCCATTGCGGAGACCAGGAGTGCGAGGAAAAGATAAAAGAGGAGACAGAAGGCGTCAAAGCCACAAACATCCCTTTCTCGCAGCCCCGCGGCCTTGACCCATGCGTGAAATGCGGAAAGCTAGGGAAATATCAGGCGATGTTTGCCAAAAGCTATTGATTACTTATTTTTTTATATATTCTTACTGTCGTATTATCAATGAAAGCAGAGCCAGTCAGGTTATACCTGTTCTTGCA
>JAAXVZ010000062.1:5140-7096 GCA_013335235.1 Nanobdellota archaeon
GGATATCAGGGATCCTATCTTTTGCATAAGCAGGCCTGAATTAAGCATGATAGAAGATACTTGCATGCTGCCAAAGGAATATCTCTGCAATAGCGATCTCATCATAGATACTGTCGTATTATCAATGAAAGCAGAGCCAGTCAGGTTATACCTGTTCTTGCATGAGTCCCACATCTCTTCGATTTCACGTACAAGAGATGCTCTTGCATGGGATCTCTCAAAGACCAATCTTGATTCAGGTTTATCTTCTCCAGTATCTATGATGAGATCGCTATTGCAGAGATATTCCTTTGGCAGCATGCAAGTATCTTCTATCATGCTTAATTCAGGCCTGCTTATGCAAAAGATAGGATCCCTGATATCCATATAATCTATGCCTCTCAGCCTGTAGGCGACTATATCTATACCCAATGTTGTCCCAATGAAAGTGATCCTCGTGGCATTATGGAAACGAGATAGGTTCAGGACATATCCATACAGGTGTTCATACTCTCCGCCCCAATGTGTAGGGGATACAAGTCCGTAAGTATATTGCACTTGTGGTATGGTCGATGGCCTGAATTGGATAGAAATGTAAGATAGGTAAATAAAACCTGCAAGCAGTGCACCTAGGAAAAGCACACGGAACCTGACATGCATAGCGCTGGCGGCAGCAGCAGAGGAATATGCGATAATCCCTGCGGCAAACGGGAGGAATGGCAGCAGATATCTCGGGTCAGGCGGAAAAGCGAGCAAAGTGAGGAAAGAGAGGCAGCAGCCAAAGGAGAGGATCATAAAAGCTGTTTTTTTCCTACTATGCAAAGCGAAGGCAATATATCCTAATCCTGCAGCCAGGAAAGCGGCATAGGCTCCAAGGACAAAATCCCATGCATAACGCAGATACCTTATTGCGTTTAATGCAGGTACAGCAATCTCAGGGATGTTCACTATAGAGGTTTCCTTATTGAACTTTTGCACCATATTGGCAGCATCCAGGTTAGAAATTATCCTGGCAGGGTACCAGCTGAAAGCAAAAATCAATATGATTCCGGCCGCTGCAATAAGGTTTATTTTTGGGATGCGTAATCCGGGATTCTTGCAGGATTGGTAATATATCATGAGTAATAGCAGGGGAACGAGATAAATGAGGAACGTCCACTTCACCAGGATTCCCAGTCCTACAGAAATCCCGAACAGCATGGTTTGCCATGGCCTTGAAAAAATATCTGAATAGATATATGCGGCAAACGCAAGAGAGACATATGCCGCTAAAGTGAAGTCAGACAGGTATATCCTTGAGAAAGCAAGGAACCCTGGGAAAAAGAAAAGAATAATAGAAGCAAGAGCCCCTGTTCTTGCGTCAGCAAGCTTTCTGAAAATATAGAAGGTAGACAAGAGCAATATCGCAAGTGATAATATGTTGGAGAACGCAGCAGTATCCTCGCTGATCCCAAATATCAGGTAGAACAGGATAGGCTGCAGCCGCGTGTAAGGTGGCAGAAAAGACCTGTCGTTATTGTATCTTTCTATCAGTCTCCCTATATTTAGATCAAATATGTCAGAAGTATATCTCAGGCTTTCCACATATTGGTTAAGGGAATCATAGACAAACGGCCTGTCATCAGCCTTCAGGATAATATAATTCGAGATTGCACCGGTTATTATTAAGGCTAGCACAGACAATTGTGGCCAATATCTGGAAATCCGCGGCATTATCCCGTAAAAATAGCCTTTGAATAATAAAACTGTCCATTATGGAGCAAAATATTTAAATGGCGCAGCATCTATCCACTATAAAAAAGAGGGATAATTAATGGTAGACAATAGTCCTATTCCAGAACCACCTAAATTTAGCCTTGATGATCTTCCGGAGCCGCCTAAGCTAGATATGGACGTGCCGCTCCCTAAATCAGAGAAACCAAAGGCAATAGAGCTTCCAAAAAAAGAGGAGAAGAAGAGTCCTGAGCCTTCAGCCAC
>JAAXVZ010000283.1 GCA_013335235.1 Nanobdellota archaeon
CAAATGGGTTGAGACACTAAAGGTAAGGGACCCTGAGATCCTGGCAATCTCCATGGGCGGGCCAATTGCCTATTATATGATCAAGGCGCAACCAAAACGATTTAGAAAGGTGGTTTTTTTCGCGCCTTGGTATAACCTCAGATGCGTCAACTACAACAGGACCCTTGCCGCATTAGGGAAGATGGCCTTCAATCTGGGGTCAAAACTGCCATTTTCAAGCCTAGGTGATAAGGTATACAGGAATGAATCGCTTATGCTGGCAATCCTGCGTATTATTTCACCCAAAGAGAATTTTAAGGATATGCCATCCATGAAGAAGTATATAAGGAATTTCTCAGGGTTCTCGTTTTCAGCTGTCTCAGAGGCTATGAGCAGCGTCGCAAATACGGACCTGGATCAAGAGAGCATGATTAGCCGCATGAAAAGCGTGTTTATCATGTCAAAGCGCGATACGCAGCTAAACTATAGTATGACCCTGGATGGCTACAGGCGCCTGTTCCCGAATATAATTGAGCTTCCGCTCACACATAATTTCCACGCACCAAGGACATGGATCACAAAAAACCTTGTCGAATCCTATTTCGGAAAAGCTTTTATAGAGGCTGCAAAACTTTAAGTCAATGGCTTCAGTTTTTGCGCATTTCGCCCTGGCGTCTATATATTATATAGACCCGACATACTTTGACTTCTATGCGCTGCTAGTCGCTGTCATGCTGCCTGACATAGAATACCTTTACATAATAGGCAAGAGCTATCTCCGAAAAGAGGATGTGAAAACAATCACAAAGACTGCGTTCAGGACAGGTTTCCTGCATTCTCTGATCGGAAGCTTCCTGTTTGCTGTGCCTATAACTGCAGGCATAATTTATTTAGTATATAATGCAATAGGGATGCAGTTCATATTGCCAGATGTCCTCCACTCGCTCATAATCGGTGTTGCGCTGCATCTGATAATGGACCTGCCTGCGCACCCTTACCTAATGCTTTTCTATCCAAAAGTCATAGAGACACCGTTCAAGATAAATTTCGGATCAAGACATCTCAGGAGATTCTATCCGTACAAAAAAATTGAGTTTGAGCCATATTATTACATGCCTTATTTTACCTGGCTTGTCTGGTCGACAGTCTTATCCTGCCTGGTGCTCATGATAATTGTAATATTCTGATCTATCATGGCATAGTACGGACTGTTGCATAAAATTTATTAACCAGGCTTCATGACTTCCTAAATAGAGGTGAAGTTTATGGTGAGAGTAGCTATCAATGGATTTGGCAGGATTGGAAGACAAGTCCTGAGGATTGGCCTTGATAAGGGTCTTGAATTCGTTGCAGTCAATGATCTTGGAGACGTTAAGACACTGGCGCATCTCTTCAAGTATGATTCTGTCCATGGAATGTTTCCAGGCACAGTCGCTGCTGAAGGGAATTACCTGGTTGTCAATGGGACAAAGATCAGGGTATGTTCTGAAAAAGAGCCTGAAAAGCTTCCCTGGAAAGAGCTTGGAGTCGATATAGTCATAGAATCGACAGGAAGATTCACAGACAAGGAAAGCGCAAGCAAGCATATTATTGCAGGAGCAAGGAAAGTGTTGATCACTGCGCCATCCAAGGGTGGAGTGAAGCTTCTTGTCAAGGGCGTGAATGAGCATTCATATGACATGGCAAAAGACAACCTGATCAGCAATGCTTCATGCACCACAAACTGCCTCGCGCCTATTGTCAAAGTGATAAACGATAATTATGGGATAGAAAAAGGATTCATGACAACAATCCATGCTTACACAAATGACCAGAACATCCTGGACCTGCCACATAAAGACTTGAGAAGGGCAAGGGCAGCTGCATTGAATATAACACCTACGACAACTGGCGCTGCAGAGGCAGTAGCTGAAGTCATACCTGAACTGAAAGGAAAGCTGACAGGGCTTGCTGTAAGGGTTCCTGTGCCATGCGGCTCGCTGACTGATTTTGTCTGCATCCTGAAAAAAGGGACAACTGTAAAGGAAGTGAACTGGCTGTTCTCAGAAGTGAGCAAGTATCATCTGAAAGGCATACTCCAATATACAGAAGACCCTATAGTGAGTTCAGACATTGTTGCTGTTACCGACAATGTCTGA
>JAAXVZ010000284.1 GCA_013335235.1 Nanobdellota archaeon
CCCACACTGCAACAGTCGGGGCCATGACAGCGTCGATATATTTCTCTGAGGGGTTCTCCAACCTTTTTGTTGTCTGCATGATTGTTTCTATGGTCATAATCTCAGATGCTGTAGGCATAAGGAGGGCAGCCGGGAAGCAGGCGCAGGTCCTTAATTCCATGATAGAGGATTTCACAGTCCTGAGGAAATTCAAGACAAAAAGGCTATATGAGCTGCTTGGACATACACCTAAACAAGTCATTATCGGACTGATAATAGGGATACTCGTGGCAAAGCTTGTTCACGGATGAATAAGGAATGCGACCATTGCAGCAAACGGGTATATAATGTTCTCTAAGTGTACAGCAACCAGCCTCTGGAAAAAGTCATTATCTTCTAGATCCTCTGCCCTGAGTGATGCATAGGTTGTGCCGTATAAGAATATCAGTGTGCAGATGATTGGACTATAATGGCTCCCCAATGATTCATAGACCATGATTGCGAAGAGGACATAGCTAGGCAGGTTATGGAATCCCCTGAACAATGACGATACATACCCTGTGATTAGAGACGTAATCAGCGCAATCCAGAAAGGGACGCTTATCTCGACAAGATAGAACAATGCTGCAAGCCCCAGCAATATAGAGAGCAGCGGGAGAAAATATCTCCTGCCTGGCTTCAATTCCTCTTTTGAATAATTCGAGATCACTGTCCCTGCTGCCAATCCTAAGTAAGTCAACAGCACCAGGAGCAAGTATCTCAGAAGCTCTTCCATCAAAGCACAGTAGTCTTGGAAAGATATAAAGCTATTTCTTTCGAAACCTCAGGCTCGCTCGCAAGATTGTATTTCAGTGTCCCTGCATAATCATGGCCTCCGCCTGCAATCATGGCATAAGGCAGCTTCTCTTTCAAATAACTGACAAGCTTAGGGAGGCTGAATGCCACCCCATCAACCCTGAAACTTATCGCCCCTTCATCATATACCATTATCATCCTAGGGCCTGTGTGCAGCGAAGAAAGTATCCTCGGCAGTTTTCCACCGACATAGTCATAGTTCACTACCTTTGATTTTTCTATGGTAACGATAGCAAAGCCATTGTGCTCTTTTACTACCTGATATCTCTTTGCTGCGAGTGTCGCCCTGGCTATCTCCTCCTGCAGGCGCGGCAGGAGGTTTGCTACCTGGGCCTCTGCTGTGTTCCTGTCGAAAAGCGAATCTAATAGCTCTAAAGACTCCTGGAACTTCAGATGGTACAGATCATGGTCAAGCACCATTGCCAAATCCTCTGCAAACTTAAGGGACATCCCTGCGTTTGCAAGATACTTTTCAGTGTCCTTGCCATTGCATTTGTCAGCGACCTGGCATACACCGGGAAGATGCCTGAGGTTCAGGCCAGGAGATATCATCAATGCAATCTCTACACATAATGCTCCGGCAGACAGTTCAGATCCCAGGCCCTCTGCATGAGGATTGACAAATACAACAGATTTTGCCTTGTTTTCCTCATCATATCTATGATGATCTATTATCAAAAAATCAGCAGGAACCCTGCTTATAGCCTTGATTGACTGGTCATTCGAACCTAGGTCACATAAGACAATGAGCGGTCTTGCCTTGGATCTTGACGTCTGGCAGGTATTCAGGTCCCTCATCACATCTATGTAGTCATAAAAGGGGGTCCTGGATGAGCTCCTGACAGTGAGCCACTTGTCATCTGAAACAGTCCTCAGTGCTCTCTCGATAGCGTAGCCTGAGACATAGCCATCTACATCATCGTGATGCCTTATTATTATCTGCCTTTTGCCAGCGCTCTCCTTAAGTAGGGCAGCAGCTGCCAAAAGATTAGGTTTAAGCCTCTGCAGAGACTCTGACTCGATAGAGAAGCCTTGCCATTCCTCTTTTAAGGCGATGCAAGACACCAGCTCCAGCTCGACTGCCCCCTGGCGCTCCTTGACAATGCACTCTGCCTGGACCTTCATGCCTGGCATGACCTCTTTAAATGCCCTCTCTCCTGCTGCAGAGAAGCCTATTGCTCTTATCTCCCCGGTATCATCTGACAGGTGGAAGACTGTCGGGCCAGAGGTCTGCCTCACAGATTTCACATGTGCTGTTACCGTAACCCTCTTTCCGAGGCTA
>JAAXVZ010000063.1 GCA_013335235.1 Nanobdellota archaeon
CAAGTTTTGCGTTCTTGATGATAGCGCACATAACTGCCTCACACATCTTGTCTGTCAGGTCAGTGTTGTCTGTGTTTGAGAAATACCTCTCAATTATATGGGCGTACATATCTGCGATGCCTGCGGCAGTCTGGCTCTGCGGGAGGCTGAATGTGAGTTCAGGGTCCATGATAGCAAATTTCGGCCTCAGGATATCGCTTCCTATCGGCAGCTTCCTTTTTGTCTTCTCATCTGTTATGACGCTGTTCGGGCTGGATTCTGAGCCTGCTGCAGGGATTGTCAGGACAACGCCTACTGGCAGAGCCTTGCCAATCGGAACCTTGTTTGCAAAAAAGTCCCAGACATCTCCCTGATACGGCACTCCAGATGCTATAGCTTTTGCAGAGTCTATAACGCTTCCGCCGCCGACTGCAAGGATGAAGTCTATCTCCTTGTTCACGCAAAGCCTTATTCCTTCTCTCACGAGCGAGAGCCTAGGATTCGGGACAACCCCGCCAAGCTCAAAATATTTTACTCCTGCGACATCAAGCGATTTTATAATCTTGTCATATAACCCTATCTTCTTTATTGTGTCTCCGCCATAATGCAGCAGTATGCGGTTCGACCATTGCCTGGTCTCTATCCCTACTTTATTTTCAGTGCCTTTTCCGAAGAGTATCTTTGTCTCGCATTGGTATGAGAAGTTTTCCATGACAGGTAAATATATCCACAGATTTAAAAAATTGATGGAGGCATGCTGCAGTGGGAAATGCAAATATAAATATACAGGGGATATCTGTTTTAGAGTATAGGTGAAAATATGCGCAAACTATTCTCTTTTATTCTGATGATGGCACTCGTCATCTGGATTTCATATGCAGCTGAATGCGATACTTCCATATGGCTCAAGCATGATCAGCCATATTCGTATGAGAGACACACTATAACTGTCCTTGGCTCTGATCCCAATGGGACCAAGTGTGGCATCTATGTCAATAGCGTCCTCAAGTGGATAGATGTAGGTTCGAGGCAGGAGTTTTCGGATTTCAGTATAGCTGTAGATGATGCTATCTCAGTTTTCACCTCAGAGGATGTTGTAGTTAAAGAAGCAGACTGGACATGCGGTGTCATCATTGGCGGCGCAGTGAACCACACATTTGAAAAAAACGCTGGAGGGATATTCACATTCAACGGACGTAATATCAATGCAGTTGACGTTGGGAATGATTTCACAGTATGCGGTATCGAAGTGGATGGGGTTGTCAGGTGGATCTCTCAGGGAGATGCTGAGGACTTCGGAGGTTTGGAGATAAGGGTGCTTTTTGTCAGCGGAACTGAGGCAGTGATTAACCCTTCGTATGATGGAGATGAATGCAAACTCCGGATTATCCCCTGCGAATGCGAAAGCAGCAGGGAGTGCCCCAGCTGCGTTGACACTGACTCGGGAATAGATTCATCCACACAAGGTGTAGTCAATGCAAGGCAGTGGTCTGGCTCAAGCCTCGCAAGCGTGACTGGTGTTGATTCATGCGTGGATTCCAGGATATTGAAGGAATGGTCCTGCGGAGAGCTGCATACTCCCTCAGGCGTCCTGCTTATAGAGAATAGGATCACTTGCGAGGCAGGATGCATGGAGGGCGTATGCAAGCCAAGACAGAATATCACAGTGACAAATTGTATCTTGACAGAAACCCTTGATCCGTATATAAAAAATGAGCTGATATTATGGTACTCAGACGGAACTTCTCAGGAATATTCAGATTAATGCGATGGCACATATGCTGTTGAGTTCTCCTGTGATGGAGGCCTGAAAAAGACACAAAAAATACTATGTGAATTCGGGTGCGCAAGCGGCGTCTGCCTGCATTATCAGAAAGGAAATTCCTGCCAGGATTCAGACGGAAAAAATTATTATAATAAAGGCGAGATAATATTCAGTGATCCGACAAGTGAATCCATAGTATTGACGGATGAATGCACAGGGAAGAAATCTGTCATAGAAAGGCTTTGCAATGGAAACAACAAGAGTGTTGAGACATATGAATGCGATGCAGGCTGCGAAGACGGTGCCTGCATATATCCTAAGAAAGGGTGCACAGACACAGATAGCGATGTCTTCTTGAAAGGATCTGTCAATGTGACAAATCCAGACGGCACTGTGACAGCGTTCGAGGATCGCTGCGACGGACAAGCCTTGATCGAACTTGGCTGCAACGGATTTACCAGGATTGAAACAATAGTTGAGTGCGAATCAGGCTGCAATGACGGAGCATGTGTGCCAAGAGCAGATCCTTGCATCGGCTGCGATGGCGAGTGCATTGAAGGGATATGCAAAGAAGACATTGGTAGTTGCAAAACAAATGCAGACTGCCACGATGATGATCCCTGCACATTGAACACATGCAGCGGGATATGCAGGACACAAAAGATATCAGGCTGCAATATGGATGGAAGATGCGTTCCATATTCCGCAAGGCAGGGGAACGCCTATTGCGGCCCAGATGGCAATATAAGCACGCAGAAGAGCAACGGGAAAGAGTGCAAAAGAGACTACGAATGCATAACCAATGTCTGCGAAGAAAACAGGTGCAGCGAAGGGATGCTGCAGAAGATATTGAACTGGTTCATGAAGCTTTTCTCTAGCTAAAGGTGCTTTAGCGCCTTCTGCATTAGAGGCAGTACTTTCTCCACTTCTTCCTTTGTCATCCTTCCGAGCTTCGCAAATGTCGGGTTGCCGTCCTTGTCAGCGTTCTCCCTTGAGATCTGGAGCTTGGACATCCCCCCATTATAAGAGTAGACAGATACTGTCAATTTGGTGTTATCCAATTCAACAAACTCTGAGAACAATGCTTTATCTAAACTACTGTCATATGCCATGTTATCACCTCTTGCCCTGGAAAACCAGGCGCATTATAAATCTAACTACTTGTATTTAAGTTTCAGGACGACAATCGCCATGTTGAAGATGATACTGACAGCATTTGCGATAATAAGGACTATGTCGCTTGTCAGGATTCCATACACGAGCCATAGAAGGACGCCTAAACTGACCATCAGATACATCGGCAGAGACAGGTCTTTTGTCTCCTTCATCTGGATTATCTTGATGAGCTGAGGTATAGGTGCGAAAGTTGTCAGGCTTGCACCTGCAAATCCTATGAGGGTTATGAACTCCATTCACAAATCACTCATCTCGATAGTATAAATAATTAACTATAATTTTCACCTGCATTACCTGCAGGGGAGATAATGTCCACATTTTGTTATCCTGGTTTCATTATTCTGTTAGTTAAGAGTACAAATTGACTGAATTTCATGTAGTAGTTAACATTAGGCCTGAAAACACGTTGTCTTGATAATGAAATGTTTTATATATAACTTATTTTATACAAGGCGACTATGGTAACAATTAGCCACATAGTCCGCGACATTGTAAGCAAGAAACCACTGATCTACGAGGGTTTGATGGAAGGGATAATCTCACATGCAGCTCTCGCAGAGTATCTCCAGCCAGAGATAGAGAAAGAGCTTGGCACAGAGGTCAATCTTCCGGCTATAGTCATGGCAATAAGGAGATACAATGAGACTCTGACTGACCAGATGCGAAAGGACACTAAGTTCAAGCTCAACTCTGAGATCATAATGAAGACAGGCCTTGCAGACATAACAATCCTGAAGAGCCCATCCTCTATGGAGAAGCTAAAGCAGCTCTATCCCCTTGTGAATTATGAGAGAGGAGACACCTTGAACATAATCCATGGGAACTATGAGATAACTATTGTCATCAGCGAAAAGTTCCTCCAGAAGGTCAGGGATGTCATGGTAGATGAGAAGATAATAAACATGGAGACTAGCCTCGTCAGCCTGTCGATAAGTTTCTCGTCTGACTTCATGCACACGCCTGGTATCCTTGCGCTTGTAACAAGGAAACTTGCCTGGGAGAGCATAAATGTCTATGAAAATATCTCGACATTGACTGAATTGATCTACTTGATTAATTCCAAGGATTCAGGCAGGGCATACAGGGCATTGCAGGAACTGGTAGATAAGGACAAGCCTTAATTAGACAGCTATCTTCTTATTTTTTAACTTATTAAACACGCACAGATGAAACTCTACCTAAAATGGGGATTCTTGCCGGTGGCACTTTCTATAATCTCGCTTATCCTTTTAGCAGCATCGCTGATCTTGCTCTTTTTCCAGTCCTCGCCTATTGGTTTTTTTCTCTTGATTCCGGTAATAGGCCTGAACATATACCTGCTTCCGGTCATGCGCACCTTGTTCACAAAGAGAAAACCCACTGTTGAGATTGATGAGAGCACAATCTCGCTTGAGGGTGAAACCTTCTTATGGAAAGACGTGAAAAGCATAAGCTATACTACTGGAAAGAAGGCGAATGCCCTGGATTTCACCTCTGATTCCTTTCCAGCTATCCAGAGGCTTTTCATCCTTGACATGAATGGGGCCGAGGTATCTGCAATCGTCGACATAGACTATTCCTTCAAAAAAGACAGGAAAAACAATGCGCTTCTTCTTATAATAAAGGAGCTTGTAGCCATGAAAAAAGATAATCTGATATCAGACTGGGCATACACCTGATACTACTCTGATTAAAGCCATAATAATGTCCCCTCATTTTAAATATAAGCTGTTGCTCTGGCCTTAAAATGCCAAATTTTGATGAAGCAGCAAAAGATGCAAAAGCAGCAACACTTGCTAAGTGGATAGTAAGTACACCCTATTATCAGATTCTCGGTACAGGGATTGCAGCGGCGATAGAGTCAGGAAAAGCTGATCTGCTTTTGTTTATCAAAGAGGTCACAGAAACAGATACTGCGCCAGGAGAAGGAGGTCAGAGCACTGATCCATTTAGCCTAGCAGGTACAACCTCTGCTAATTTTATGTTTTTTTTAGGAGCTTATGGCGGCCGTCCAATCGAGAGCTGTTATAGTGTTCTCAAATCTCTTCCTGCCGGCCTAGATAATGAATTGTCAGATGAGATATCTATGATTGGTGGCGGCATTGAATACAGGAAGGCATTACCTCCATTTAAGGCACCTGATGTTACCATAGAGGGTTACTTTGCAAAGGCTGAAAAGGTGCCGAGTGTATTGGAGTCTATATCTGGAGCAGCAGGACTTGTTGCATTATTGGCAGGAAAAGCTACTGAAAAGGAGGGTGTGATGCATGCGCTGGACCATGTTGTTTTTGACAACATCAGGCAAGAGCTTGCCTACCTTGTCGGAAGCGAAATTAATTCTGAGGATGAGGCGGTCATCGCTTTTTTCCAGGAAGCAAGAGAATATTATGCAAAACAAGGGAAAGACCTTAGTGACGACTTAGCGGTTGAGTGGCAGAAGGATCATAAATTTCATGACTGGCTTTTTGATAGTGAGTATAATGAACCATGGTTTGACAGATTCTGCGAGCTGACAGAGGGTGCGGACCAAATGTATGCTAACAAATCCCTTGCACCGATTTTTGATTCTGTACTGAAAACAGCATCAGAAAAAGGTTTTTTTGCAGCCATAGGTAAATATGTATTTACAAAAGAGATGGCTTATAGCTTCCACGAAAATTTAGAGGACATTTCACAGATACTAGGGACATCACCTACAAGGCCCATTTATGCAAGGATAATAAAAGATATAGGTGAAGGTGCAAAAGTCCATATAGAACAAAAGGACCTTGCAATTTATGCTGACAACATCAATCGGTTCCCGATTGGCCAGTCAGGGCAATAGCATCTTGCAGAAATCGATCTTCTTGGATGATTCAAGCTCAGACAATAGTGACCTGATCCGGTCTGCCTCGCCTTCGACTATGAATATCTGGAGGCATTTGTGGTTGCCCATGTGATTATGTATCTGGGTCTTCACTTCATGGTACTTATGCCTAATCTCGGATATCTGCTCGCTGTTCTCCTCATCATGCGCAAGTATGATTACACCTTCGGCATTGCCTGTGATCCTTGACCGTTCTCTCTGCTCAGACATAAGAGACCTGATTCCTGCCCTCACAACCTCGCTCCTTCCGGAAAATCCCATCTCTTTCTGGAGTGTCTCCATGTCCTCTGTTGTCTTCTCATTCACAGATATGCTTATTATTCCCATATGTCACACGATTAATAATAAGTTTATAAATATTATCTAAAAATTATTAAGAATATCTTTAAATATTATTAATTATTTCTGCAGCCCATGAAAAACTTCAGCAAAACCTTTTTTTTACTGATATTAACAATGGTGTTCCTTATATCCTGTACAGATGTTATTCAGACCCGGGATACAGTCGCAACAAGCATTGCGCCTTATCATGAGTTCACATCTGCTGTTGCAGGAGACAGGTTTGAGACAATAGTCTTGTTAAAGCCTGGTTCAGATCCCCATTCATGGGAGCCAAGGCCATCAGAGGCAAAGACACTTGCTACCTCACGGCTTGTAATAGTGAACGGCGCAGGCCTTGAGCCATGGGCATCAAGGATGCTCCAGATAACTGAAGCAGGGGTTCTTGAGGCTGCAAATTATTCTGATCTTATCACATTTGAGCATGAAGAAGACCATGAAGAGGAAGATCATGAAGAAATTCACGAAGAAGATAGCCATGAGGAAGGCCATGAAGAGGAAGGCCATGAAGAGGAAGGCCATGATCATGGTCCGATTGATCCTCACCTCTGGCTGGATTTCGGGAACGACATGAAGATAGTTACAGCCATAAAAGAAAGATTGTCTGAGATTCACCCGAACGAGTCAGCATATTTTGAGGAGAATGCAGCCGTATACACTGCCAGGCTGCAAAGGCTGGACTGGGATTACTCAGAGGGACTGAGGGACTGCAAACATACTAAGATTATCATTGCTGGCCACTCAGCGTTCGGATACCTTGCGAGAAGGTATAATCTCACTCAGATTGCTCTGGAAGGGCTTTCTCCTGACGCAGAGCCAAGCCCAAGGAAAGTCGCAGAGATAATAGATATTGCAGAGCAGGAAGGGATAAATTACATATTTTTTGAGTCTGTTGTCGATCCCAGGGTATCATCAGCCTTAGAGGCTGAGACAGGC
>JAAXVZ010000064.1 GCA_013335235.1 Nanobdellota archaeon
AAAAGAGATTAGGGTCGAGAGGACAAAAGAGATACTGGACAAGTACCTGTTACCTCACCTCGGCACTGTGAAGGAAGACAGGATATACAAGGCCTATAACTTATGCAAGCTCATAAAGAGATACATGGCAGCGGCAAATGGAAAGATCAGCCTTGATGATAAGGATCATTACGCAAACAAGAGGCTGAAACTATCAGGAGTCCTGCTAGCAGACCTGTTCAGGGTCAATCTCAAAGTATTGATTGGAGACCTATTATATAATTTCCAGAGGATTGTCAAGAGGGGCAAGTTCCCTTCAATCAAGGTCATAATAAGAGACAAACTCCTTACACAGAGGATATATAGCTCTATGGCTACTGGGAACTGGGTCGGCGGAAGGAAAGGTATTGCGCAGAGGATGCAGAGGCTCAACCATCTTGAGACTCTGTCTCACCTGCAGAGAGTAGTCTCTCCTCTGTCCGCAAGCCAGGAGAATTTCGAAGCCAGGGCGCTTCACTCGACACATCTCGGAAGGCTATGTCCTATCGAGACTCCAGAAGGTACAAACATCGGTCTTAGAAAAAACCTCGCTCTACTTACTGTAATCTCACAGGAGCAGGATGAAGAGGCACTTTTGAAGACTTTGAAGAGCGCAGGGCTCAAAATGATAAGGTGAGAAAATGAGCGAAGTCTTCTTGAACGGTAAATTCATCGGAAATGTAGAAAATGCACACAAGTTCGTCGAATCATTCTTAGAGGATAGACGAAAAGGCAAGATACACCATTCGATCAATATCTCTTTTGATGAGGTGTTGAATCAGGTCTATGTCGAGGCATCAAGGGGAAGGGCAATCAGGCCGCTTCTTGTCGTAAAAGATGGCAAGTCCCTTTTGACTGACAGGCATATCGAGCAGATCAGCAAAGGAGAGCTCTCATTCCATGACTTGATATCACAGGGAGTCATAGAATACCTTGACTCAATGGAAGAAGAGAATGCGCTGGTTGCATTCTATGAGGAGGATCTCACACCTGAGCATACACACATGGAGATTTTGCCTCTTGCGATAATCGGACTCTGCACCTCGCTTGTTCCATTCGGAAATTTCAACCAGTCAACAAGGCTCAACGCAGGTTCAAAGAACCAGAAGCAGGCACTTGGATTATATGTCGCTAACTTCCTTGTCAGGATGGATATGGACGTGAACGTGCTGCATGAACCACAGGTCCCGATTGTCGAGACAATCATGCACAAGAGCTCAGACTACGAAAAGCACCCTTCAGGCCAGAACGTTGTCCTTGCCATCATATCATTTGACGGATATAACATGGAAGATTCAATCATCCTGAACAAGGGCAGCATAGACAGGGGACTTGCCCGTTCGTCATATTTCAGGCCGGTCATAAGCGAAGAGCTTAGATACTCCGGTGGTCTTATCGATGAGATTTCAGTCCCAGACAAGGATGTCAAGGGATACAAGAGCGAGAGAGATTACAGGCTCCTTGAAGGAGACGGCATAATCTTCCCTGAGGCAGTTGTCGCAGAAGGCGATGTCGTCATAGGAAAGACAAGCCCTCCAAGATTCTTGTCAAGCTTGGATGAGTACAATCTTACAACCTCTTCCAGAAGGGAGAGTTCAATGACAATCAAGCACGGAGAGCGTGGTGTTGTCGATTTCGTCCTCTTGACAGAGAACGAGGAAGGAAACAAACTTGTGCAAGTGAGGCTCAGGGACCAGAGAATCCCTGAGATAGGTGATAAATTCACTTCCAGGCACGGACAGAAAGGAGTTGTCGGTATGATTGTCGACGAAAAAGACATGCCTTTCTCAGCATCCGGAATCATCCCTGATATCATATTCAACCCGCACGGTATCCCTTCAAGGATGACCATAAGCCACCTGATTGAGATGGTCGGCGGGAAAGCAGGAGCACTTTCAGGAAGATATGTTGACGGAACCTCATTTGAGAGCGAGAAGCATGAAGACTTGAGAAAAGAGCTTGCTTCTTTAGGATTCAGGGAAGACGGCACAGAGACTTTCTATAACGGAAGGTCAGGAGAGATGCTGAAAGCCCAGATATTTGTCGGAGATATGTATTATCTTAAACTGAAGCACATGGTCGCAAACAAGATCCATGCAAGGGCAAGAGGCCCTATCCAGCTTTTGACAAGGCAACCTACAGAAGGTAGGGCAAAAGAAGGAGGCCTGAGGCTTGGAGAAATGGAGAAGGACACATTTGTAGCCCATGGTGCCTCTCTATTACTAAAAGAGAGGTTCGATTCTGACAGGACCATAGTTCCGGTCTGCGAGGAATGCGGCCTTATTGCAATCCATGATGAATTCAAGAACAGATCCTACTGCGCAGTATGCGGCGAGAATGCGGTTGTCTCGAATATCGAGCTATCTTATGCATTCAAGCTGATGCTTGACGAACTGAAGGCGCTCGGCGTCTATCCCAAACTCATGTTGAAGGACAAGTACTAGGTGCAAAAAATGGACGAAGAAATCTATGTTTATAAAAAAGTTGAGGCAATCAAGTTCGGAGTTCTATCTCCGAAGATGATCAAGCAGATGTCTGCAGTGAAGATTGTCACACCTGAATTGTATGATAAAGAAGGATCTCCCGTAGATGGAGGCCTTATGGACACAAGGCTTGGCGTCATTGACCCAGGCCTCAAATGCAAGACCTGTGGCTCCAAGCTAAAGGAATGTATAGGACATTTTGGCTATATTGAACTTGCAAGGCCTATCGTCCACATAAAATTCACCAAGCTTATACTCGATTTATTGAGATGCACATGCAAAGATTGCGGCAGGATACTCATACCTGATGAGGAATTGAAGAAGACTGTCAAGAAATCAGAGAAGATCGCAAAATCAAAGACAGCAAAGGCAAAAAGGATAGTTGTCAAGGAGACCATACTCAAACTGAAGACAGTCTCAAAATGCCCTCATTGCAAAGCAAAGCTTGAGAAGATCAAGCTCGAGAAGCCGACTACATTCATGGAAGGCGAGAGAAGGCTATCGCCAATAGAAGTCAGGACTAGGCTTGAGAAGATACCTGATGAAGATATTGACCTTTTCGGGATAAATCCCTCTGTCATGAGGCCTGAATGGGCAATAATGACTTTGATGTCTATCCCGCCTGTCACTATGAGGCCATCTATCACACTAGAATCCGGGGAGAGAAGCGAAGACGACTTGACCCACAAGCTAGGAGATGTCGTCAGGATCAACCAGAGGCTATTTGAGAACATAAATGCAGGAGCGCCAGAGATAATCATAGAGGACCTATGGGACCTTTTGCAGTATCACATAACGACATTCTTTGACAACAATGTAGCGCAGCTGCCCCCAGCAAGGCACAGGAGCGGCCAGCCACTTAAGACAATCACAGAAAGGATCAAGAGCAAGGAAGGTAGGATCAGGCATAACCTTGCAGGAAAGAGAACAAACTTCTCATCCAGGACAGTTATTTCCCCAGATTCTATGATTGATCTTGATGAAGTGGGTGTTCCACTTACCATAGCTATGAAATTGACTGTTCCAGAAAAGATTACTGAATGGAACTTCGAATACTTGAAAGAGTATGTCAAGAGAGGCCCAAAGGTCTATCCAGGAGCGAATTATATATCTAGGCCAGATGGGAAGAAGAAGAAGATAACAGAAGAGACCCTTCAGGCGCTTCTAGAAGAGCTGCAGATTGGCTATGTCGTGGAAAGGCACCTCATCGAAGGCGATATCGCGATATTCAACAGGCAGCCTTCCTTGCACAGGATGAGCATGATGTGCCATAAGATAAAGGTCCTTCCAGGACTGACATTCAGGCTCAACCCAGCAGTCTGCGCACCATACAATGCAGATTTTGATGGTGACGAGATGAATCTGCACGTCCCTCAGACAGAGGAAGCAAGGGCAGAAGCAGAGATATTGATGGAAGTCCAGACACAATTGATTAGCCCAAGATACGGTCTTGGCATCATCGCATGCAACCACGATTCAATCGGCGGTAACTACATGCTGACAAAGATGATTGAGATGCCAAGGACAGATGCTGTCCAGCTTCTGGCATCAGTTGGCATTGAAGAGTTCGGAAGCCTTCCTGATAAGGAGATAGTCAACGGAAGAGAGATATTCTCAGTTCTTCTTCCAAAAGACTTTGAATTCACAGGTAAAGCAAGGGACGGAACAAAAGTTGTGATACAAAAAGGCAAGCTCAAAGAGGGTTTCATGGACTCAGCGAACCTGGGTTCAGGCAGCGGCCTTTTGATTAGGAACCTCCATAAGAGGTATGGCGCTGAAAGAGCACTCAAGATACTTGGCGCTATGTTCAGGCTTGGAGTCAAGACGCTCCTATATCACGGATTCACAGCAGCTTTCTCAGATACAGATCTGAAAACAGAGAATGACCAAGAGATTCAGAATGTGCTGAAAGAGGCAGAACATAAAGTTGACGAATTCATAGAGGTATACAAGAAGGGCAACCTGGATATCTTCCCGGGAAGGACTGCAGAAGAGACACTTGAGATAAAGATCCTTGAGTCGCTGAATAAGGCAAGGAACGATGCAGGCCGTGTAGTCTCAAAGAGCCTTGACAGGACAAAGAACACATTGATCATGTCTCTATCCGGTGCAAGAGGTAACATCATCAACCTCGCCCAAATGGCTGCAGTCGTAGGACAGCAGGCACTCAGGGGCAAGAGGATTGAGAAAGGTTACAAAGGAAGGACCTTATCATGCTTCAGGAGAGGAGACCTGAGGTCAAATGCCAGAGGATTCATCAGGCATGGGTTTAGGCAAGGCCTGACCCCAGCAGAATTCTTCTTCATGGCAATGACAGGAAGAGATTCACTTATGGACACCGCGCTCAGGACACCTAAATCCGGTTACCTATACAGAAGGCTTGCAAACGCAATGCAGGACATGAGAGTGGAATATGATTACACTGTCAGGAACGCATCAAAGAGGATTGTCCAGTTCTCTTATGGAGAGGATAAGATTGATGTCTCCAAGTCAGAAGGCGGCAAGATCAATGTCAAGCGTATTGTCGAGTCAGTCATGGAGGGTGAATGAACATGGCAGCAGATCACGATTCAGTCTACGAAGAATTTGAAGGGAAGATCCCATTAAACCTGCTTGATGAAGTCAGGGAAAGCCTTCCGGACAAATGCAACAAGACCCAGCTCAAGAAGATACTTGAAAAGGTATATGCTGAATATTCAACATCAATGATAGAGCCAGGAGAATCAGTCGGGCTGATCTCTGCAGAATCTATAGGGGAACCTGGTACACAGATGACATTGAACACATTCCACTTCGCTGGAGTTGCAGAGTTCAACGTCACAGTCGGTCTGCCAAGGATCATCGAGATCCTGGATGGCAGGAAGAACATCTCAACACCTATGATGGAGATCTTCCTGAAAGAACCATACTCCCAGGGAAAGGACATCAAGGAGCTGGCTGAATCTATAAGGCAGGCGGAATTCAAGGACTTTGCAAAAGAGATAACCCTTGAGATAACAGAAGGCACGCTTGAAGTCAAGCTGGATATGGACAAGCTAAAGAGGGTTGGCTTGAATGAGGCTGCATTAGGCAAGATAATGGAAAAAAGCCTCAAAGGCTTCACATTGAAGATCAAAGACGATTTGATGACCATTAAGTCAAAGACAAAAGGGGAGAATATCTCTGAGCTGTATAAGCTAAAGGAAAAAGTGAAATCCGTCTATGTCGCAGGTATCAAGGGGATACTTCAGGTCCTTCCTGTGAAAAGAGAGAATGAGTTTGTAATAATCACAGCAGGCTCAAACCTGCGAGATGTATACAAGCTTGATTTTATCGATAAGAAGAGGACAACTACAAACGATGTCTTTGAAATAGAGGATTTCCTTGGCATTGAAGCAGCAAGGCAGTCAGTCATAAATGAAGTCTTCAAGGTCATTGAGAATCAAGGGCTTAATGTAGATATAAGACATATCATGCTCGTGGCAGACACAATGACATTAGGCGGCAAAGTAAGAGGAATAACCAGGTATGGTGTTGTCAGTGACAAGGCATCTGTCCTTGCAAGGGCGTCATTCGAAACCCCTATCAAGCACATTGTCGAAGCTGCGCTGATTGGAGAGATTGACCCACTTACAAGCGTGGTTGAAAATGTTATGATCAATCAACCTGTACCTGTTGGAACCGGGCTTCCTGAGCTTGTCTCAAAGAAGCAATAAGTTTTTATAGCAGGAAAACGAGCTGATACATATGAAATACAAGGCAAAGAGCGCGATAATAGGTAGGGCAGGAAAAAGGGATGATTTTGGGAATGGTCCTGTTTTCATCCACTTATTCAATATAAATGACCCACACAAGACAAAGGAAGTGCCAGTCAAGTTCATTGACTTTGCCAAGATGCATAAAGTCGTATTCAGAGGCCTGGATGTAAATTTCCTGCTTGCAGGTTCAGATATCCTAATCAATGATCTGGAGCATCTTGAAGTAGAGGAAGAAAAGGGAAAGCCTGGAAATTTGGTTGTTACGGGCAAGCAGGCTTAATCTCAGTTTTTATTTGTTAATCTACAGTCTTATCTTAGATATTAGTTGTTTTAGTGCCTGACGACATCTGAGTTGTTACAATGTCTTAGTCTCTTTGGAAGGATAGTTTACATAGCTGCTTCGATGAGGAATGCCCGCATTTAGGATATGGACGGGCTCATGCAAGGTATATGCCTTCTAACCTTAATGGCATTACCGTGGTTTGCCAATCCTTATTTATATTCACTGGCAATTAGTATGGTAAATTATTTAAACACTAAGTTATATCACTTAGTTAACTAAGTTCACTTAACTAACTTAGTTATTCGCGAATGACTAACATCAATATTGAGATACCTGATGACCTACATAAAAAGCTCAAGATAAAGTGCGCTGTCGAAGAGAAGACCTTAAAAGAGCTTATCATTAAGATCCTCGAGGAGAGGATAAAATGAATAGGAGAGTCAGGCATGCGAAGCTAGATCTTCTAACTAGTTTCACACCCCCAAAAAGCAT
>JAAXVZ010000285.1 GCA_013335235.1 Nanobdellota archaeon
TAATTATATGTCTCAAGCCTTGAGCGCAAGGCATCTATGACACCTGCTTCACAGATGTTCTCAAGGAATACTACCTTTCTGCCCTGAAGAACATCCAATAATTGTGTTGGAAACTGCTCAGAGATGGTTGGTTTAGACCTATCTTCACCATTATCATAAAGAATCTTAGAAGAGCCATAGACAGAGTGCGCTATATATTGGATCACGACAGGTGTTGTCTTCCCTTTCTCTTTTGAGATTATATCAGAGACTACTTCATCAATTGAATAATTTGAGAATTGGCCATTTGCTGAAACAAAATCAAGTATCTGCTGAGTCGTCAGATTTCCCTTGGACCTCAGCTCTAGGTATTCTCCGGTTTCAAGCCCAAGCAGCATTGCCATGCGGTCTTCAACCATGGTGCAAGCAGAATATACGTCGCCAGGACTAGTCCTGTTGAATTCTGTGGTAAACAGATTATCTTTTATTCCTTCTTCTGTCTCTGCAAAAGAGCTCATTGGGAAAGGGCGGCCTGGCATAAGATTTGAATATATCATGACATCATAACCTGTTTTCTCTGCCCATAAATTCCAGCTCAATGCAACATCACATAAAGACTGGTCTGCTGACCCTGCAATGAGATATGCCGACGCATTTTGCATATCCATAGCCCATTCAAGCGCTTTTGGCCTAGCATCTGCTGGGATTGATTGAAGATAAGCATGAAGACCTTTGATGGAGCCAGGAGAATATTGCAAGGGCACAATATCCCTACCTATGCTTTTCGCAATGCCATTAAGAGCCATTAAATCATTTTTGACAGATGGATCCATCGCAGAATATGTTTTTGCAGCATCCGAGGGAAGATAATATGAGGCCAGCATCTCCTCGAAAGGCGATAGAGTGGGAGTAGGCGTGTTAGTAGGCTGAATAGGTGTCCTAGTCTGCATAGGAGTTGGAGTGGCAGTTAAAGCCGGAGAAAGATAGGCAGGGCTGGAAAAAGGGGAGGGCGAAAACATAGCTGTTGGCTCATCTAAATCTACAGGGAACTGCCATGCGATAGGGTCTTGTGTAGGTGAATGGCTGAAATACTTATCACCAAGGCTAGATGCAAGAGCGACACTGACTGCAACAAGCGTAGTCACACCTAAGTATATTGCAGCTGAGCGTAGCGCTATCTTACAGATATCCTTCAGTGTTTGCATCTTTATGGAAACAAAGACCAGCTAGTATATAAAGTTATCACTTAATAGTAATAAAAATTAAAGAACACATCAAGCCTGTGGAGAAACATAGGCAGCAGTCATCTTGCTCAGTTTTGCTGCAGTGAATGTTGTATGGTACTTTTCCATGACTGATTGCAGGAGAGCTGCTTTTGCTTCTCTGTTCCCTTTCTTGCGCTTCATGGAATTATATTGTGTCAATACCCCTTGCTCGCCTAGCCAGAAATCTGCATCATTAGTAACCGCTCCTTGCTCGACTGATTTAGTGAACCTGCCAAGCTTCACTCTCTCAGACGCAAGAACCAATGCCTGATCCATGTATTCTCCTGTCCAGGAAGCCCTTGATTGCAAGTATCCTGCACGTTTTTCTTCAGGCAATAATTTTGCAGCTTTGCTGGTTATCAAGACCTTCTCCAGCGCACTGTCATAACTTATGCTGGCTCCGCCGCCAAAGGCAGAGTTATACATGTTGAATACGTGCTCCTGGCGCTTGTCAGCCATAAATGCCGCATAGGCCTCCTCTGAGAAGAATGACTTTGCAGCTGCCAGGATAGCTTCTGGCTTGGAGTCGCTCATCTTGGCAGCATCAACTGCCCTTTCCAGATCACTACGCCCTGTTACTAACTGATAGGTTAAAACTGGGGCTAATAATGCTGTCACAATAGGTGGAGCGACCGCTGCTCCGATTGCGACATACTTGTTATGGAAAATAGTAGATAAAAATGAATAGATACTTGCTGACTCTTCATATCCCCTATCCTGTTTTTTTGGAGGGTCATCCGGAGGCTCTGGTGGTGGAGGCGTTTCTGTCGGTGGTGTCTCTGTAGGTGGCTGCGGAGGTCCTGCATGCACAACATCTGCATCATATAAGGTGCCAAGAACAGTA
>JAAXVZ010000286.1:0-1754 GCA_013335235.1 Nanobdellota archaeon
GATATTCTCTGCGTTCATATTCATGACACTCTCTGAGAGCGACCAGGGCCTCACTGCAAGAGAAGGCGTGTCATTGATAATGCTCTATTTCCTCTTCGTGATGATAGAGACATATGTGAAGACTGTCGCGCCATAAAAGAACTAGAGCTTACCTGGAAATATCGTAGGTGAATATGCGTTTCCAGTCCAAATCCTGTCAGGTGTTAAACTTGCATTGCATGTCTGAATCATTCTAACTGCTGAGTCATATGCAGCTGCAAATTTTCTTAAATCTTTTATTTGCTGTTTTTCAGAAAGATAATTATGTGGAATCGGCCCAGGCAACATCACTGTTTCCTTATAAATTGACTCCAAATCAGTTCCATGTGCTGCAAGAAGTGAAAACATGTATAGTGTTGCATCCGGGTCTGTTGAAGTAGTCATTATGGAAGCCATTCTTTCAAGGTTTGAACGTATAGTTGTTTCAGAAGTGCGCTCTAACAACCCCATGAATGATTTTTCAACCCCTATTTGATATGGCGTACTTGTTTTGCATAATCCATATGCCAGTCTTCCTATTATATCAGCCGCCGCTGCTGCCATATCTACTTCAGAAGGCTGTGCCATGTATTTCATTACTGATTAGTGGTAAAAAGTATATAAATCTTTCTTATTTTGTGGGTAACATACATATTAAACAAAGACTTTGAGTTTGGCTGTACCTATAACTAGACCAATAGTGACATTCTGTTAATTTAATACTCACTCAACAATCAGTTTTTTAAACCTGTATCCATTTAGATAGCCTGGTGAATCGATATGTATGACGTCATAATCATCGGAAGCGGAGTTACCGGCCTTGCCGCAGGCATGTATTCTGGAAGACTTGGCATGAAGACATTGATAATTGGAGAAGCTCCTGGCGGGACTATCATGCTGACAAACGTAGTCGAGAACTACCCGGGATTTACCAGGCTGACTGGCCAAGAGCTTGCTGACAAATTAAAAGAGCATGCTCTGGACTATAAGGAATTCGTAGAGATAAAAGACGATAAAGTCTTATCTGTCGAAAAAAAAGCCAAATCTTTTATCGTAAACACTTCAAATGAGAAGATAGAGGCAAAGACAGTCATACTCGCGACAGGAACAAAATGGCGCGAGCTCAAAGTGCCGGGGCATGATGAATATAAGAACAGGGGCGTGCATTACTGCGCCCTATGTGACGGATTCTTCTACAGGAAGAAGACTGTCGCTGTCATAGGAGGATCAGATTCCGCAGCAAAAGATGCCCTAGTCCTAGCTGAGCATGCAAAAAAAGTTTATATGATATACAGGGGAGAGAAGATCAGGCCTGAGCCTGTCAATGCTAAGAGGATTGATGTCAAGCAGAACATCGAGATAATAAACCTCGCTAATGTGACCCAGATCAAAGGAAATGAAAAAGGAGTAACTGGTGTTGTATTGGATAAGCCCTATAATGGAAAACCCGAGCTTCTGCTTGATGGTGTTTTCATTGCAATAGGCCACCTTGCCCTGTCAGACATCGCAAAGCAGCTTGGCGCAGAGTTGAATGAGAAAGGAGAGGTCAAGGTAAACAGGAAGTCTGAGACAAACATACCAGGGTTCTTCGCAGCCGGTGATGTTGTCGACACTCATTTCAAGCAGGCGATAATAGGCGTTGCCGAAGGAGTCATGGCTGCATATTCTGCATCTGAATATGTTGGAGCGCTTTCCCTCCAGAAAAACTAGCTGCGTACTGCTAGATATATAGGTAT
>JAAXVZ010000286.1:1764-2083 GCA_013335235.1 Nanobdellota archaeon
ATATTACTTGTTTTTGCGATGATAAATATCACTTTGATAGCCGCCAGTTATCATAAGCATAAGAAAGAATGTTATCATGAAGAGGGTTATTGCAAGACCAAATAAGGCCAGGACAGGGAATTTCCCTATAGAAGGTTCATGAAAACATTCTTTCTTATGCTTATGATACCTGGCGGCTATCAAAGTGATATTTATCATCGCAAAAACAAGGAATATTATGAAATTTGTCAATTCAGCTATTTTTTCCAGATCACCTATAAAACAGAAAGCGATTGCAAGGCCCCCTGAGGCAAAGACTGCTACATAAGGTGTCTTTGTC
>JAAXVZ010000287.1 GCA_013335235.1 Nanobdellota archaeon
ACAGTTGGACAGTATGAGAACGTTCCAGTGACGCCGGTGACTATCTTGAAAGTGTATAGGATATGACCCAGAAGGAGACATCTCATCAGGACATGGATTTTTCCGAGGCTGCAAGAGAGGCAGAGCGGATCAATCAGGACTACCACTATTTTTTGCATCTTGAGAAGCACCCAAAGGCTGAAAAAAAAGGCAGGCTCTCAGGATACGCCGTCTCTGTTAAGGATTGCATCTGTGTCAAAGGAATGGAATCCAGGGCAGGCAGCAGGATACTGTCAGGCTTTGCGCCGCCATATGATGCAGCAGTTATCGAGAAGGTCAGAGAAGAGGGAGGCGCGATCCTCGGGAAGACCTCTCAGGATGTTTTCGGGTTCGGCTCATTCAATGTCAATATCAGCAAAGGGGATAAGCTTCCATTAAATCCGTTTGATAAGGAAAGAGTCACTGGTGGGTCATCAGGCGGTGCTGCAGGTGTCACGCAACTGCTTTCTGCAAAGCATATCGCACTCTCAGAGAGCACAGGAGGATCTATCGCCTGTCCGGCATCATATTGCGGGGTGTACGGACTCACGCCTACTTATGGGCTTGTCTCAAGATATGGGCTCATGGATTATGCGACAAGCATGGATAAGATAGGTGTCATGGCAAAAGATTTAGAGGATGTCGCATTGATGCTAGATATAATCTCTGGCTATGATAAGAGGGATTCAACCTCAGCTAAACGCGCCAAGGAAGATTACACAAAGCACGGAAGAAACAGATTCAGGATCGGTGTTGTTTCAGAATCTATTGGAAACGGCGTCATGCCAAAAGTCAAATCGAACCTTTTCGATAAACTAAAAGGCCACGCGTTTTCAGAGGTCTCTCTCCCTTTGGTATTCAGGCACGGAGTTGCGACATATTACTTGATTTCACTTTCTGAGGCATCTACAAATCTCGCAAAGTATTGCGGCATGCGGTATGGCTATCATGAGGCGCTTTCTGGAAATTTCAACGAATATTTTTCAAAAATCAGGGAAGAGGCATTCTCAAAAGAGGAAAAACGAAGGATCATCCTAGGGACCTTTGCGAGGATGTCAGGATATAGGGACGCATATTACCTGAAGGCCCTCAAGGTCAGGACAAAGATGATTGAAGAATACAAGTCTATATTCAGGAATCTTGATATTATCGTAACTCCGACCATGCCAAATATTGCGCCAAGATTTGATGAGATATCGAAACTCTCTCCCTTGGAAAATTTCATGATGGATATAATGACAGTAGGTCCGAACATAGCAGGGCTTCCGCATATCAGCATACCTTCAGGGATGTGCGATGGCCTGCCGACAGGGTTCATGGCAATCGCTGACCATTTCCAAGAGAAGAAACTGATTGATTTTGCAAGAGGTCTAACATGAAAATCCCAAGCAGAGAAGCAGGCTTTATATTTTCAATATTAAGATACCCTGTCTTATATGAAAAAAAAGGAGGCCCTATTGTTGTAATAAATAGGGTGTAATAGCATATGAAAAAAGTCGGATTGGCTCTAGGAAGCGGCGGCGCGAGAGGATACTCCCATATTGGTGTAATCAAGTTCCTCCAGAAACACGGGATTGAGATATCCTATGTGGCAGGGACTAGCATAGGTTCTGCAGTCGGAGCGTATTTTGCGCTGAATGGTAATGTGACAGGTTTAGAGAAAATTTCGACAGCGATTAGGAAACCTGATTTGCTGAAACTTGTTGAATTGAACGACCCTAGAAGATCGCTTATAAAGACACATAAGATACGGGCATTTTTGGAGACAGTATACAATGGGAAATCATTTAGTGATACAAAGATCCCTTTCAAGGCAATCGCGACAAATCTTGTCACAGGCAAGCGGGTGGTATTCTCAAAAGGGAAGCTCTCTTCAGCAGTGATCGCTTCCAGCACTTTTCCGGGCGTGTTTCCAGTGGTCGAATATCGGAGCATGCATCTTGTCGATGGAGGGCTGGCTGAAGCTATGCCTATAAGATTGGTAGAAGAGATGGGCGCAGATGTGATCATCGGCGTGGACCTATATTGGAAGGATTATTACAGATATGACCGGAATGTATCTAG
>JAAXVZ010000288.1 GCA_013335235.1 Nanobdellota archaeon
TTATCTCTCTATTTGCTATCCTACCCGTGTCCCATTTGGCACAGGCTTCTCTGGCATAGCAAGGACAGGTGTCACTTTGTCATCATAGCCTATATCAAACAGCATCCCCTCAGACTTCTCTCCCATCATCTCCTTTGGAGCGAGGTTCAGGACAAACAGAGCTTGCTTTCCTTCAACCTCTTTAGGATTCTCGCGCTCTTTTTTCATGCCGACGAGGATCTGCCTCTTATGGTCTCCGAAATCGACGATCAGCTTCACTAGCTTGTCAGACTTCTCTACATCAAGGACAGATTCTATTGTCCCGACCCTGATATCGATCTTCCTCAGGTCATTGTATGTTATCACAGGTTTCACAGGCGCTGGTTCCATAGGATTGCAGAAGGTGCACCATTATTTTAACATGGCGTTTTTTCTGAGGTCATATAGGCTGGAATCCGGGGAAGCCGAAGTCCAGGGCGCTTTCAGAGACTGCCGCAGGCCGTCTGAGGTTCGGCTTTGTGTCCGATATGCTGCATACCCTGTATGAAGGCATTCCTTTTTCACTGGCACCTGCTGAAGTTCCAATTAAATCAGGAATATCTGGGTCAAAAGAAAACAGGAGGTATATCTTAGGCACCCGGACATACGCTGCCTCGTTTATTCCTAAGGATGCCTGGTATCTTTTTCCCTCTCTAGAATCTATGGGGACCCAGGTCGCGAGGACCTCATACCCTGTATGGTCCCTTATGAGATAATGCGTCTTTGTGATCTCCTTCAGGAACATGTCAGCAATATCATCTCCGGTTCCGGTTATGTCGTCGGCGTGCTTTTTCATGTTGAGATTGACCATCACTAGGGTCGCAAGGTTCACACCCTTTATCGCCCTTGGAGGAGATTCAGCGAACTTTTCCTCAACCTCTCCCAGTGAGGTAGCATAATACACATCCGGTGTCCTGTTCAGCTTCCATCTCTGGAAAAAAGAAAGATTGTTTTCCTGCCTGTATTTTTCAGTCAGGTTCATGAGAGTCATGCCTTCCGGTATTAGTATGTTATATTTAAAACAGATATTTTATGAAAAAGGAATTCCGCAGCATGGCTGCCATTGGTCATGAAACCTTGCGCCGATGTGGCAACTTTTATAAATGCAGTTCATTTTCAGTGTCTTAAATGGGTAAGAAAGAGAAAGAAGAGCAGGAGAAGATTGAAGCAGAGCAGCAGGAGCTCATGCGAATCAAGCTTCCCCGTGGCACTCAGGTAATCGGCGTTCTAGACAGAAGGCTCGGCGGTTCCAGGTGTTATATCAGATGTATGGACGGAAAGACGAGAAACTGCAGGATTCCCGGAAGGCTCAAGAGGAAACTTTGGGTCAGGGAAGGGGATATAGTCCTTATCGAGCCGTGGGAGCTTGAGCAGGATGAAAAGGGAGATATTATTTTCAAGTACACAAAATCCCAGGTGCAGCACCTCCAGAGAAAAGGATTGCTGAAGAGCCTGAATGAGTTCTCTGAGTTCTGATTTTTTTACCTTATTAATTAATACTAATTATATGGTTTTTGGCGTAAACATAATCCCTATTTCTGGATGGAGGTGGTTGAAGTAGGTTGCAGCTCCGATAGGTGTAAGATGATATTCCCCGACCATAGGCGTTTCTATCACCTGTTTTTCTATCAATAAGCCTAGCTCTTTTTGATACCCTTCTTCTGGCTTGAGTTCATGGCCCAGTGCCATCTGTATCGCTGCCTCGACCTGATTTATGGTGTACACATTCCCTGTAGGATCAAGATTGTTTGCTTGATAAGGTATCACTTTCCCTAGCTTTTCCAGAAATACTATTGTGTCGATTGTCATGCAGAAGAAAATCAAATATCTATATTTAAGGCTTTTTGTCTTTATAATCCAAGAGGATAAGCCACAGCACGCCTACGCAGATTGCGCTGTCAGCGACATTGAATATCGCAAAATATCTGAAATGGATGAAGTCTGTCACATGACCAAGCATTATCCTATCTATCAGATTGCCGAATATCCCTGCTATCACCATAGCTGTCTGGATTCCCCTATCCTTATTTTTCAGGTAAAAATCAACAAAAAACACCAGG
>JAAXVZ010000065.1:0-796 GCA_013335235.1 Nanobdellota archaeon
CAGTAGTCGGATCCTGATCAAAGAAGGTATAAGCATCTGACAGCCCGTCCAGGTTCGGCATTATGAACTTTGCATCTGGACCGAACTCTTGCAGCCGTCTCCCGAAAAGGGTGTAATATGCCTGGAACATCGCGAAAACGCCAGATTCAAGTGCCAATGTACCCTTAGTATATTCTCCAAGTTTCTTCACAAGCTCGCTTTTCCCTGCTCCTGGAGATCCGAGAAGGTAGATTGTGCTGTCAGGCTCTGCACCGGAAAAAGGGTTTATGAATTCTTCAGGTATCCTGAAAAAAGGCATATCACATTTCAAATCCAAGAAAGCATGGAGGTTTTTTGCGCTGAGCTCTCTATAAGGAAGAAGCGGATGCTCATCTTTCCACAAGCCTTCGAATCCTGCTTGCCTCTGTCTGAATATGTAAGGCATCATCGACTCTGGAAGCGCATGCCCATTGAACCTGTGCGTGGACAAGAGCTCTTTTGCGCGCTCAAGCCTCCTGGTGTTATCAGGAGCGCCGCTAAGAAAAGATACGACTTGGGCCTCGAGCAATTTCGCTTTTGTCGGCATGCATGCCCACTATCAAGTGATTATATAAATAGTTTTCTAGTGAGAGGGGATAATGAGGAACAGATGCGGCTCTGTCCTGTGTCTCACTATCGTGGTCTTGCCAGGCTCGCATTTTTATGATTCAATCTAGTTTGACGTTTCCCGTAAGGAGCGTCCCCTTTGTCAATGAAAGGTGTATCTAATTAAGGATGCTCGCAAGGTTGGCAAGACTACGGCTCAGGACAGACCCCG
>JAAXVZ010000065.1:806-6893 GCA_013335235.1 Nanobdellota archaeon
TAGTTTTCTAGCGATTTGGGATAATAATGAGCTGATGCAAAATGTTTATATAGGCTCAGAAAAAAGAAAAGCATATGGAGATCATTAATCTGTTCGGGGTCGCAGGCCTCATCATCCTCGTCGGTTTCATCGGCGAGTGGATATTCGAGAAGACTAATATCCCTGATGCATTGTTCTTGCTGCTTCTCGGAATCATCCTTGGGCAGTTTGCAGGGAGCGAGAATATAGAGCTATTGTACAAGTTCGGGCCGATTTTCACGACATTCGCACTTATCTTCATCTTATTCGAAGGTGTCCTTTCGACAGACATCAAGAAGCTTGCAGGCGGGATCGCTGAAGGGACTAGCCTTGCGTTCCTCAACCTCTTGCTGTCTTTTTTTGTGGTATCGATAACAATGACAATTGCAGGATGGCCTTTCTGGGAGAGCCTCATGCTGGGAGCGATCCTCGCAGACAGCGCACAGGCAGTCATCATACCACTCATGAAGAAGATCAAGATAGGGTCGCAAGCTTTGATTGCCCTGACTTTCGAATCCGCTATCAGCGACGTCTTTACTATTGTCGGGACACTCACGATAATAAATATAATCCTAATGAAGAGCTTCTCATTGTCGAGCGTGCTACAGACAGTAATTTACTCATTTGTCTTTGCGATCATCGCCGGAGCAGTAGCTGCCTTCATCTGGGTCAAGGTGCTTCCGTTCCTAGATAGGTTCTCAAAATCATACATGACAACCATCGCCGTTGTCTTGCTGCTATATGCAGGTGTCGAGTCATTGAAAGCGAATGGCGCCCTGGCCTGCCTGACTTTCGGCCTGATTGTCGGAAACAGCTCAAAGATATATCACCTGATAAAAAAAGAGAGCGACTATCATATGGCATCATCTGCCAAGTTCTTCTACTCAGAGATCTCCTTTTTCCTGAAGACATTCTTTTTCGTCTACCTTGGGCTCATCATCGACCTTAAAGAGACAAAGCTCATGCTTCTCGGCGCACTTTTGGCAAGTCTATTGTTTTTCGCAAGGCCTATTGCAGTATTCCTGTCTCACAGGAACGCAAAAGTAGAGCCTAAGGATATTGTAGATATGCAGATACTGAATCCAAAAGGCTTGTCTGCAGCTGTCCTGGCCCAGGTCCCTATGCAGTATGGGCTTGGGAAAGGATTCCCGACAGTAGTCCTGTCTGCTATAGTCACAAGCATCCTCCTCATGATATTGTTCGTTTTCCTGTCAGAAAAGGGGATATACAAAGGCATATTAGTCCCGAAGCACCTGATAGGCGGAAAGCAAGGCTCTGCAAAACATTTATAATCCCAGGAGGATAGTAAAAGACTATGATCTTCAAGAATTTCACTTTAGATCCATTCCAGGTAGATGCTGTCAATTCTGTCGAGAAAGATAATTCTGTAGTTGTCTCAGCTGCGACTGGAACAGGGAAGACGCTGATTGCAGACTATGTGATAGACAAGTACCTGAAAGAGCACAGGAGGATAATCTACACTGCGCCGATAAAGGCATTGTCAGGGCAGAAATACAGGGATTTCAAGAAAGAGTATGGTGAGGAGAATATCGGCATCATGACCGGAGATGTCGTGATTAACCCTGATGCTCCTATCCTCATCATGACTACAGAGATCTACAGGAACATGCTCCTTGCAAAGGACCAGATAATAGACAAGGTCAAGTATGTGATATTTGATGAGATCCACTATATCAATGACATTGAACGCGGGACTATCTGGGAAGAATCTATAATCTTCTCCCCAGACCACATAAGGTTCCTCTGCCTGTCTGCGACAATCCCGAATGCAGATGACTTTGCACAGTGGATACAGAGCATAAAGAAGCACACAGTCGATGTTGTGAAATACGAGAAGCGGGCTGTTCCATTGGAACACTCTGTCTTTGACAAGTATATCGGCATAACAAAAATTGAAGAAGTCATAAAAGATAGGGGAAGGAAGCCGAAGAAGAAAAAGACAAGCAAGAGGGACTGGGCGCCTCCGCCTGACCATATCGAGCTCATAAGCCAGATAGCTGACAAGCTTCCGGCAATAGTCTTTGATTTCTCCAGGAAAGACTGCGAGAAGAGGGCGCTTGAGCTTTCCAGGAAAAAAGATTACTTAGATAGCGCAGGCAGGGCAAAAGTCGTCAAGCTCGCAAACGAGCTCATCAGCCCTGAATACAGGAGCCTCGAATCGATAATGCGGCTGAAGCAGGCGCTTTCAAGAGGGATCGCGTTCCACCATGCAGGCCTGCTTCCGAAAGCAAAGGAGCTGGTGGAACTGTTGTTTACAGACGGAATAATAAAAGTGCTTTACGCGACAGAGACATTCGCTGTCGGCATAAATATGCCTGCAAAGACCGTTGTCTTCGCAAGCCTCGAGAAATTCGATGGTGCGAATTTCAGGTATATCAACTCAAAGGAGTATTTCCAGCTTGCAGGAAGGGCAGGAAGGAGAGGCATCGATACTGTCGGCTATTCTATTGCCATGGTTGATAGGGATTTCACAGATCTTGAAAAGGTGAGGCAGATCTCTCTGCGGGATGATATCCCCATACAGAGCCAGTTCAAGCTCTCTTTCAACTCTGTCCTGAACCTGATAAAGAACCATCCTCCTGAGGAGAGGGAATTCATCCTCAGGATGAACTTCGATTATTATCTCCAGAAGGCCAAAGGCAATCAGGTCAGGATAATGGCCTCATACAATAATAAGGTGAAGCTGCTCAAGATGATGGGCTATGTCTTTGGCGAGGTCTTGACTGAGAAAGGAGAGTTTGCTACAAAGATATACTCTGAAGAGATTTTGGTGACTGAGATATTCTGCTCAGACCTATACTCGCAGCTTTCTGAGACAGACCTGAATATACTCGTGGCAGCGGTCATCTATGAGCCCCGCGGAAAGGATTATTTCACGATGAAGGACACTGACAGGGCATACAACAGGATCATGCGCACTGTCTCAGAGAGGAGCTATATATCAAAGAATATCAATAAGCTGCATGTGAAAAGGATGATCCGCCTCATCGGCGACTTTTCAGACGGGTGCGAGTTCAAGGACCTGATAGACTTGTGCAACCTGGACGAGGGAGATATAATCAGGCTGATTAGAAGGGTCATTGACATGCTCAGGCAGATCAGGCACGCGACAACAGACTATGAGCTGATAGACAAGATGCATGCTTGCATGGAGAAGCTGTATAGGGATGTTGTAAAGTTCGAGTTTTGACGGCTCAAGAAACAAGGGTGATTATATGGCAAAACTAAAACGGGTAGGTATCCTTATGACTGGTGTTTTTCAGGCATTTATAGGATTCATTGTAGGCGTATTCGTAGGGATACTCTATGTGATAATAGGAGCAGTGAGCTCTGCAGCGATGGGGGATAGTGTTGGTGGTGGAATACCTTTTGTGATGCTGGGCCTGATCATGCCCATATTCTATACTATATTCTTCTTCATAGCAGGCATAATCGGAGCATTCCTCTATAATATGTTTGCCAAGGTGACCGGCGGGATAGACATGGAGATCTCATAGGTTTCTATTTTGCCTTTTTTAGGCATCTTCTTCAGAAAAATATTTAAGCCTTGGTCATAGTCCTTTAAGCAGGTGATTTCATGACAAATTCAGAATCCTCATTTGACCAAGAAAAATTTTGCTGTATCCTAGCATGGTTCTTCCCTTTTGGCTTGCTCTGGTGGTACCTAGACGAGAATATGAAAAAGAACCGCCATGTCAAGTTCCAGGTAAAGCAGTCCCTGACCCTGGTAGCTTTCTTCATAGTATATAGCTTTGTATCGCTGATAGCCACGCAAGTCACAGGGATATTAACGATAATCCCTGTACTGGGTCAGATGATCCAGCTTGCTGTAGGTTTTGTTTTATTAGTGATAGGGCTGGCATTGTTTGCCCTGTGGGCCATAGGGCTGATCACAATCATCCAAGAGAAGGAACAGGAGCTATTCCTTATAGGGAAGTACGCTGTCTGGTTCAGGTTCTAATCGATAAACTCTATCTTGGAATCATGATAGACTCCTTTCTTTAATTCTATCGGCCTCCAATCATCTTCAACCAGTGCTGCATCAAGCCATTCTGCAAGCTCTTTCGGATTGCCTATTGTCGCAGATAAACCGATGAACTGCGTTTTCTTCAGGACCTGACGCAGGAGCGTTATCACGACTTCGAGCGTCGGACCCCTTGTAGGATCATTCAGCAGATGAATCTCATCAAAGATACAGCTGGAGATATGCCTTATCCAGGGAGACCTATGCCTGATCAGCGAATCAAGTTTTTCAGATACTGTGACTATAAGATCAAATGTCTCAAGATAGGAATCAGCTGAGTCTGAATCACCTATCGATAGAGCGACTTTGATATCAGGGTATTTCTTCCTGAACTCACTGAATTTCTCGCTGGCGAGCGCCTTCAGAGGGACAACATAGATCGCCTTGCCTCGGCCACCATAGATTGCAGAGAGCATGGATAGTTCTGCGATCAAGGTCTTACCTGAAGCAGTAGGTGTGCACACAAGAAGATTCTTTCCCTCAAGAAGACCTGCATCTATGGATTTTTCCTGGGCTGGCCTAAGATGCTGGATGTTCAGCTTGGTGTATAGCTGTCCAGGAATCTTGCCATAAAGGTCTGATAGTTGCATATCCCTTTCAAAAGAGTATTGGCTTTTATGGTTATCTGTCAGACTCTGGCACCGCATATAGGGCAGTATCTATGATGCTTCAGGAGAGGTGTGCCACATTGCGAGCAATAGGCAGACTGAATAGGGCTCTTTGGCATAGGTGCACCTGCAGCACCTGTGCTAATTGCACCTGCACCTGATGGCGCTTGCATAGGAGGATACTGCTGATAGCCTGGCCTCTGGGCTGGCTGCTGCTGCGGAAAAGCCCGAGGAGTCCCATTATATCCCTGTGGCTGTGAATATCCTGCCCTTCCCTGTTGGCTCTGCATTGCCTGCTGCCTTAATTGAGGATTACGCCTGTATTCATCTATATCTATATCCACTTCGCTTTCTCCTCTCCCTCTCTGCCTCTGCATCCTTCGTTCCTCGAGCCTTGTCTGGAGAGGCTTCTGGTTAATCTTGCCTTTGATGTAGCCATATATCACCATACCTATGCCGACCGCAAGCATCAGCTTGAAAAAAGAACTGTATTCAACTGGCCTGATGAACCCCATGAAAACAGAAACAAGGCTAATCAAGCCGCCAACCACCATCCAGACAAAATCAGGTATATCCGCCATTTTCACCCCTCTTAACAGTTATCATGTATTAGGTCTTGCGACCAGCTTCTTACACTTATTGCAGGCATGTGAAAAGTAGTGCCATCTATATTCTTGTGCTCTATTCTTCCATGTGCAACCTGCATGCTGTGCAACATCTGACACATTTTTTTCATCAATAACATCATATTACTTCCCTTTGAAAAGGCTGCCAAGCCATGTGAAGAACTTCATTATGAAATTCTCATCTTTTTTTGGCACTTCTTCTGGAACTGCCTCTTCTTCTTTTACAGGTGGCAGGTCTGGGACGCTCTTTGGACTCTCAGGATCAATCACCCTCACCTGGAGAGAGTTGGAGTATGCTGTCACTTTCTTGTTGTCCCATAGATAGGTTATTTCCCTGCTTGGAATCGTATATATGCCTGGAGCGTCATAGCTTGTCTCTTCAATGACTTGCCTTGATTCATATAAGGGAATCAATACGGTCTTTCCATTGACACTGGCTTCTGCTCTGGACGAACCTATATTCGTCAGGTTTGTGGTTATATTAAACAATCTCCCTACAATCTGGGTGGTGCTTTCAGTTTCCAGCCGATATATTAGGAGCGGGCCTCTTGGGTCAGCTTCTTCCACGTTTATCTCTGGTGAGACTGAAGTTTTATTGAATCTCCTCCCTTTATTGTCTAGGAAAATAAGTGTTGATGCGCCTATGCTTCTCTTGCCAAGCCTCTTTGGCCTTATCCTCTCTTTTGTGAGAGTGACCTTCTCACCTGGGTTCAAGTCACCCAGGCTGAAGCTTGTGTCACCGATTATATCGAAATTTTCAGATTTGCCTGGCAGCAGCTCCACAGAGTAG
>JAAXVZ010000066.1 GCA_013335235.1 Nanobdellota archaeon
TACTTGGAGCCTCTACTATCCCGCCCATGATATGCCTGCTGGTCATGTGCAGTTTTACCGTAGTCATGCTAGCCATTGGCAGCTATCTCTTCTCGAAGATCTAGATCTCGTGGAACTGCTCTTTTGTCTCCTTGAAAAATAGAATGAAAACCAGCCAAGCCACGCAAGTTGTAAGAGACGCGACAATTATCGGCAAGCTGAAATGGACGCCTGCGACAATCCCTGAGATGACTGGAGGCAGTGCCATGCCAAGCGACTGTATAGACTGGTTGATTCCCAGTATCTCTCCCTGAGATTCTCTATCAGCGAGGTTTGATATTATTGCAGTGACATTAGGGTGGGATATCCCATTGAATATAGAAACAAAAGGGATCACCAGGTATATGCCGGACACATGTGTCGGAATCAGGAGCAAGGAAAGCGCAATAGCGACAAGTATCAGGCTGACAGGAAGTATCTGCTGAGGCTTGAATCGTTTTGAAAGAGCCCTTGTTAGGATACCTTGTGTGAGCGCAATGAACAGGCCCATATAGCCGAACATCTCGCCTATCTGGCTTGGGGTGAAGCTGAATTTCTCTATCAGGAAGACCTGGAAGAATTGTGTGAAGAAATTGAAACCGAATGTAAATAAGAAAACAACTAAGAACATCACTCTTAAGTCAGTCATAGAGAATGCTCTGGCGATGTTCTTGAAACCCGTCATCAGGCTGACTGGCGTGTGTCTCGGTTTCTTCAGTGTCTCCTCGAAGAATGCCAGCACCAGGAGGAAATTTATTATTGTAAGGCTAGCTGCAAAAAGATATGGTGTCGTGAATGAGAACCATGAAACAATTGTCGGGTCAGAAAGCTTTCCGCCAAGGTATGGGCCTATGATGAAACCCAGGCCAAAAGCCATCCCTATTAATCCAAAGTTCCTGGCCTTTTCCTTATTGTCTGAAAGGTCTGCGATTGCAGAGAGCGCTGTAGATATGTTACCTCCTGTGAACCCATCGATAAGCCTGCTGACGAAAAGCAGGGTCAGGTCATTATAATATATGCCGATTGCAGATAGGATATAACCTACAAATGTGCCGACAAGCGAAAGCATCAATATCTTCTTCCTCCCATGCTTGTCTGATAGGGCACCTAAGATAGGCGCCCCAAAGAACTGCGCAAACGGGTAAGAGGCGATAAGCAATCCCAGGACAAATGTCCTGGTCTGCAGGCTCTCTGCTGGAAGGAGGGTGCCGCTGATAAACATCGGTGCAAGTATAGGGATGACCAGCCCGACACCTACAAGATCAATGAAAACAGTTACAAAGACTGAGAACAGCCCTTTATAATTCATATGTGCTAGAGCAAAGGAGACTTATAAAAACATATGCCTTAAGGTAAATCCTCACTAATCCCCTACCTGAATCTCAAATTTATTTGAGTTTACGAACGATAGTGAGTATTGGTCGGGCTTTTTACAGTGAGGATTTTCAGACTCAAATGCCCTCGCTCTGAACAGCGGAGCTTTGACTCACGGACATTTGAGTAATATGAACATTTTATGATTCTCTGTCTGGATTTCAGGCAGAGACTAAACTTATACAAAATTCCCAAGCTATCTGCATGTAGCACAATAGATATAAAAACACACAATAGGTCTTCTTGCATATGAAAAAAACACTTGAGTTTTCAATCATTCTCGTATCGCTAATCCTTGTGATATCTTGCACACCGCTCTCTCCTGCAGGCATGGCTAAAGAGGAAGAGACGGTTCATATGAAGGTAGGATATATCTCCTACATATCTGCCCACCCCTTGTTCATTGCGCAAGACAGAGGGATTTTCAGCAAGCATAACCTAAGTGTGGAGCTTGTGAAATTCGATTCGCCCATAGATGTATATAACGCGCTTCTCACCTCAAAGATAGACTCTGGGCTCGGGAGCACGCTGCAGTATTATAGCATCGAGAAAACCTCTCCTGGAAGACTGATACCGGTCTATGTCTCAATAAATGACGTGCTGCTGATTGTCCCCATAAATTCAACAATCAAGGATATAAGGGATCTTGACAATAAGAAGGTTGGTGTTGTCCTAGGAGGCCCTGGCCTTGCGCTGGTCCAGAAAATCGGAGAGATAGAGGGGATAAAGATGAACACTGTCGGCATCTCATCAGAGAATCAGCTGATAACTCTCATGTCTGGGTCTGTTGATGCGCTAGCCATAACCGACCCTGTTGCAACAATCGGCGCAAGGAAAAAACTGTCAAAAGTAATCCAGAGCCAGATATACGCAAAATACTTTGTTGACCCATTCCCGCCTGCGTTAGTCACGATGTCTTCTGATTTTGAATCAACGCACCCTCTGGCGGCTGAAAGGTTCAAGCAAGCCCTGGACGAGTCAATCGACTACCTAAGGGAGAACAGGCAAGAGGCCCTAGCTCTCCTACCTGCCCACATACCGATAGAAATAGACATCGCGCTCAACCTATATCCAGCAGAGTATTGGAAAAGCTCTGAGATAAACTCCACTTTGCTTGGCAAGCAGAAGGATGTATTCATCAGCTTAGGGCTGCTTGACTAAAGAGATATGGGCTGGGCCTGCCAGTTAGCACATTATTTTATTAATTATCATTCACTCTCATAGCGCATGCTGCTAAAGCTCCAGGATGTAAGCATGGCTATTGGGAATGCGCTGGTTGTAGATGGCGTTGCCTTCTCTATTGGAATTGGAGAGAGAATCGCATTGATAGGCCCGAATGGATGCGGCAAGACCACTATCCTGAACCTGGTTTCCGGACTTCTCACACCAACAAGAGGAAAAATTATATTTAACAAACAGACAGAGATAGGGTATTCTTTCCAGGCAGCTTACTCAAGCCTTATTCCATGGCTCAATGTCCTTGATAATATTGTGCTCCCTCTTGAGATAAAAGGCGCTACAAAAAAAGAAGCAGAAGAGGCAGGCCTAAGGCTTCTGAAAGGGACATCGCTATACAAATACAGATCAATGCCGCTTTATGAAATTTCAGGAGGCTTCCAGCAATACGTTTCAGTCTACCGCGCACTGATATCAAAACCAGACCTGATTCTGATGGATGAGCCGATGGCGCACCTTGACTTGATAGAGAAAAAAAGGCTGAAAGCAGAGATAGAAGCGCATATACAGAAATCCAGGACATCGTTATTGTTCACGACGCATGACCTTGAAGACGCACTATCCCTGTCAGACAGGATAATTATCCTGTCTGGAAAGCCGGCAAGGATAATTGAGATACTGGAAACTGGAAAAATAATGAAAGGAACAGCTAAAAACTATCATAATGAAAAGCTGAAAAAGCTGGCAGAAAAACATTGGTGGAACAATGAAGAGTAGATATTTCATATATTCCCTTCCTCTTGCAATCCTCCTAATCTATGTTTTAAAGCAGGTCTCTGGCTTGAATGATAATGTGTTCCCTTACCCACATACAGTCGCATTGGATTTCATATCCCTTTTCATAAAGAAAAGCATATTGGTTGATATGGCATACACGCTTCTAAGGCTCGCAGCTGGCCTTTCTCTGTCCTTAGTCTTGGCTGTGCCTCTTGGAATATTCCTGGGAAGGAAGAAACGGTTTTACCATATCGTGCAGCCATACCTTGATTTTTTCAGGGCAATGCCTTTTGCTGCCCTGCTTCCCTTCTTCATAATTGCCTTCGGCATCGGTGAGGTAATGCGGATACTCCTTGTCATGTTCATGGCGCTCATTGTTTTCACTCTGCATATTGTATATGGCATGAACTCCGCCAGCAAGGCCAGGATAGATGCTGTCCGGCTTATGGGTGCATCCGAGCGCCAGGTGATACAAAGAGTCATATTGCCTGAAATATTACCTTATCTTTTCTTAGGGATAAGGATTTCCCTGTCGCAATCTTTTGCAATCATATTGGTAGCTGAGCTCCTGCTGGGGAATGGTTGGGGCCTTGGCACAAGGCTTGGAGATGCGCAGATGCGGTTTGATATAAGCTCAATGTATGCAATCATCCTATTGATAGGGATTGTGAGCCTTGCTCTTAACCAGATGATATTTTATGTTGAGAACAGGGTAATACACTGGAGAGGGAGACATTAGTTAGCGTCCTTGCCATCAATGTACACTCCAAGCCAAGATTCAAGTGAAGCCAAGAGTGAGACCTTCCTCCAGTAATAAGGCGCATCTCTCTGCCCAACAGCCTTTTCTATCCCGCTCCTGCTGAATTCCTTTCTGCATTTCAGCTGGTCTATCTTGGAGTAGAGAAAATCCTTTTGCTCAGCGCAGAAACTGAAAGGCAGCAGGAAATTCTCTTTTTTCCTGAATGCTGCATCCTTGCTGAGCCTGCTAGCGACAAGTCTTTTCAGCGGCGCCTTTGGGTCAAGCAAGTCCTTATCGAAGATGCTCCTGTTTTGTAAGAGCGCCCTGAACTCCTGTGAGAGAAAAGGATATGAGACTTCCTGCAATGTGTGCATTGCGCATGTCCTATTCTTTAGATATACTTTGTTCCTGTAAAATGTCTGCTCCTCAAAATCCTCAGGATATCTCACATATGCTTTCCGGACATACTCATCTGTGCAGACAATATTTTTTGAGCCGAATATCTCTCTCTTCTCTGCTTCTCCAAACCCTCTTAGCATGCTTACTTTTATACTGAACTTATCCCTGGAGGTAAGGGCTGCTATCCTCCTATTTCGAGCAAGCTCTTTCTTCTGCCTATCGCTCTTAAGGGACATCCATGAAGTTATAGCCGGCCTGAGGAGTGCAGAGGCAATAGGGACTGCAAACATCAGCTTGTCGTTCAGGTTAAAGCCGTATGCGCATTCAGAGCCTGCGCCATTCAGCAAGACATTAGCCTTTTTCCCGAGCTTGATGGTCTCATAAGTAGGGATGACTGAATCAAGGGAGGTCGTGAAATGATCTATTTCCATGTATTTGTCCATGCCGCATATAAGGCTTGAATCAAGTGCCTTGCAAAAGTACGGCACATCGCATTTCTCAGCAAGCGCCCTAGAATGGAAAAGATCATCCTTCTTTGAGTCTTCATCAAACCCGATAGAATAGCAAGGGATATCGCGGTTATGCTGCTTTGCAAAATATAGCATTGCCGCGGAGTCTACACCGCCAGAGAGCATAATCCCTGTTTTTCTATCTTCACTCAGGCACTCATATACTGCGTGCCTTAGTGCCTGCTCATGCTCTTTCCTAAAATCCTTAGTTCCATGCTTAATTCCCTGTCTCAGATAACTATAATTAAGGATAGTGTGCCTTCTTGAAGAGATAAGCAAGGCTTCACCGCTATTCAGCTTATGGATCCCCTTAAATAAAGTGTCCCTGTAGAAAATTTCCGGATCGCTCATGTGGTTATAGACTTCCTGCCAATTGACTCTGGGGACGATGCCGGGAAGCTTGAGTATGCTGTGGATTGAGCTTGAAAAGACAAGGCTGTTGTCATAGTAGCAGTAATAGACGGGGTTTAGGCCTTCCTGGTCGCAGCATATCATCAGCTTGCGGCTCTTGCTGTCCCAGAGAGCTACGGAATATCTTCCTTTTAGCATCCCTAAAAAATCATTGCCAAATACCTTATATAGATGGATGACAACTTCAAACTTGCCGCCAGTCTCAAACCTGTGCCCCTTTTTCTCCAAGACCTGCTTAAGCTCTTCGTAATTATATATTATCCCATCTACAAAACAGGCCAAGTCCCCTGATACAACAGGCAGCTTCTCGCCTCTCAGGAAATCTGTCTTCCGTGATCTCTGCCGGATATGGATGTCTTTATCAGAATAAACATAATTGCAAGCGTCATTGGCATCAGGAAGATTGACTGCAGGTGCTGTCTTGCAGGCATCCCTACCAACAATACCAAATATCATGATAGCTCCAGGAACCTATCTATTTTCTGCCTAAAATCCCTTCTGTAAGAGTATGCCAGTACCTTACATGTCTTGTTGCAAGAGTATATCTTATCCCTGATTTTGTTTGCCTTTTTGCTGTACCAGATGTGCCTTGGGCTATCCGTAAGGACATTCCCTAGCTCTCCCTCTGATGCAGGAAGCCCCATCCGCCGGCATAGCCATACCTCTCCATAAGGAGATATCCTGAAGAAGCAGTGCCCTATCGGACATATGAGCTTTCGGGCCAAAGAATCCTTTCCTCTATAATATTCACTCATGAGATAGATATGCGATAGGCTGTTTAGCACTGTGCCTGGGTGCATCTTTTTCAGCTGGATCAGTTTACTGAATGCTGCCTCTATTTTGGACACATCATCTATCCACAGCTCCTTATTCAGGCCATCCGCCTCCTGGGCTGAAAATAGGTTCACAACAAGCGGATTGAAGTTCACCTTCAGCTTCTTTTTAACGCAGTACTTAACTAACCCTTCGATGCCGCCAGATGATTTCCGGGTAATGACTGAAGTCAATTGGACATTTATCCTGCCATCGATCAGATCGATTGCCTGCATCACCTGCCTTGTCAGCCCTTTTTTTGAGCGCACAGAATCAAATTCTTTCTCGTCAAGAGTATCCAATGAGATTATGAATGACTTCACTCCTGATCCTATGAATCTGTCTATAGAGGCTTCATCTAGAAGAGTCGCATTAGTCATAATAAAAACACTGGCTCCTTTTTTAGAGGCAAATTCAGCTATATCAAATATGTCTTCCCGGAGAAGCGGCTCTCCGCCGCTTATAGCCAATGGATAGTCCCCTAGCCAATCATGGAGCTTGACTATCGTCTCCTTCCATTGCCCGGCTGTCAGCTCTTTTTTTCCTGCAGACACGACGGTCTCCATTTCAGAAATAGCTTTCTCGGTATTTTCAAGCTCATGCTTTAGTCGTTTCTTTTCTTTTTGATCTTCGATTTCTATATCGGCTTCA
>JAAXVZ010000067.1 GCA_013335235.1 Nanobdellota archaeon
CAACCTATATCTGCGAGAAGCAGGGAAGATCGGTTATGCATGCCGAACAAGCAGATTCTCTGACAGGGAGGAAAGGATCAAAGGAGGGTATGTCCGAGACTCTATCCCGGGGATATATGATTACATAGCAGTGATGGATTTCAAGAGCCTGTACCCCAGCATAATCAGGACTTTCAATATAGATCCAATTTCCTTTATCCCTAAAGAGATGCATGCTAAGCACAAGGAGTCAGACATCATTGTCGCGCCAAATGGCGCCTGGTTCAGGAAAGAGGAAGGCTTGTTGCCGCAGATAATCCACGCCCTGTGGCTCCAGAGAGACTCGGCAAAGAAGCGGAAGAACTTAGAGGAGAGCTACGCTATCAAGATCACAATGAACAGCTTCTTTGGTGTCCTCGCAAATCCTTCATGCAGGTTCTATTCGCTTGATATGGCGAATGCGATAACGCACTTCGGCCAGTACATTGTCAAGACAAGCGCAGAGATATCAGAGAAGCTTGGCTATCGGGTGATATATGGGGACACGGATTCTATATTCATAGAGACAAAGGCATGCAATATAGAAGACGCCGAGAGGATAGGGACAGCTGTGCAGAAAGCAGTCAATCTCCATTGGGAGAAGTATGCCAAAGAGATAAAGATGAAGAACTTCATGGAGCTGCAGTTCGAGAAGACATTTGTCAGGTTCATGATGCCGAAGATCCGCGGCACGGAGATCGGGGCAAAGAAAAGATATGCCGGCCTCCTCCTTATAGATGGAAAAGAGAAGATTGTTTTCACAGGCCTTGAATTCGTCAGGAAAGACTGGACAGCACTTGCGAAAAGATTCCAGCTGGAGCTGTTTGACAGGATATTCCACAAAAAGGAAGTTGTAGAATACATCCGCGGATTTGTACTTGACCTCAGGAAAGGCAAGCTTGATGACCTACTCATCTACAGGAAATCAATAAGGAAGGACCTTGTAAAATACACAAAGACAACACCGCCGCATGTAAAGGCTGCAAGGAAACTCGACAAGATAACGTCAAGCGTGATTGAATATGTGATGACTAAAGAAGGCCCAGAGCCTATGGCGAAACTGCAGAATAAGCTAGATTACGAGCACTATATTGAAAAACAGCTGAGGCCGATAGCAGACGCTGTCCTGGTTTTCTACAACAAGAAGTTCGACGACCTCCTTACTGATTCTAAGCAGACAAGCCTGTCTGGATACTGATATCAACCTGCTGCAGGATCGGACTGAAGAGACCTATCAATTTATATATACTCATCTGCCGCCATCAATCCATGACCAGGATATATGATCTCCCATTCGACACTTGGTATAATCCTATTGCCAGAATTGAGACTCTATCTCAGACTAATGCCTGCTTTGCGTATAATTCGCTGGATACAGAAATAAACTTCATGACAGAGAAATTCAGGCTTCCTTCTCCTCTGGGCACAGGAAGACTGTATTTTATCAGGGTAAATGAATTTAGGCATGGCCATGAAAAAATGATGGAGGAGATAGACATAATATCTCCTGAGGGGATAAAACATGTGCAGCAACCCTTATTCTCACCGATGATCCGTTTTGAGCGCGAGAAAAATAAGGAATATCCTGATGTTGTCTGCTGGATAAAGATTGGAGGAAACTGCTATGTGGCGAACAGGAGCGAGAACATGCACGGGCCTATGATGAGATACCCTGAATCCTGGGACCGTGACGAGGTGGCTTGGACACCCGGCCCATATAGCACATATAAGGAATGGTATGGCTCAAGCTATCCTGACCTTCCTGCCCCGGACAAGATGTTCGTCCATGGAAATCTCTTCAATGATACAGTATCGATGCGCACACTCAAGCATATTGTCCTAGAGGACCTTCAAAAGCTCATTACAGAAAAAATGATAGAGATATCTGTGTCTAAGATATTCGAAGCATCTTCATCTCCTATGATGGAGAACCCCTTAGCTTTGACTGACGGGAAGAAATAATTAGGTGTATTCAGTCATATCCTCAGCCCTGCAAGTGCCAGCCTTGCAAAAAAGGTGAATAGAAATATATTAAACAGGATATTAGTCACTGCATATGGCAAGTATTTCGCTATCTGCGAGGGGCTTGTTATCAGCGTAAAAAAGCTATTGATGGAATTTATCATTATTGTAAGATATGTCCCCATTGCCTGGATGTCTGCATTAGGGAAAATGCCGGCTATGAGCCCGGCAAGGCAATATGAGGGAATGACCCAGAGAACATAGGTGCTGATGAAACCGCCCATCACCAAGTGATAAGATATCAAAACAAAAGTCACGATGACCGCAGCCAGTGCTCCGTACCTCATGCCTGTAAGGACTGCGATGAACGTCACCAGCTCTAGGCCAAGCTGCCTTATCGGAAAATTCTGGATCACGAAAGACAGGCCAAGGCTCATGGCTATCAGCAATACAAACAAAGCTTTCCCGCCAAATATTGCAAGGATAAGCGCTGCAATGCCTACATAGCGCATGTACTTGTAGGCTTTTTTCCTGTCCATGCCTTGGTAGGAATCAGGTGTGGTTATAAAATATTGTGCTGGAGATAAGAAAACTACTTAAAAGAGGAAGCAATGGTACAGAGTGAGGCAGAGCATATTTTGAAAAGTCCGCAAATCTAATCTAAAAATGGAACAAGTAGTGCTATACCAAAAAAAACCGACTTTTATAAACCTGAATATTACCCATAGGTGCAATTTCACCTGTATCCATTGTCCTATCGGACAGAGATCTCAAAATGAAGGCATAATATATGATGTAGATATAAACCAATTGAAGAGACACACATTAGGATTAAAACGATGGCTGAAGATTTTTACTCTTAACGTATCCGGTGGGGAACCATTGCTGTACCCACACTTATTCGAGTTTTTGAAATTCTGCAATAATAATAGAATAACTGTTGAGCTGATAACAAACGGTTCCCTTCTGAACCATGAGAACATAAAAAAAATCTCAGAGATTAAGCTGCGTCATCTGACAATATCTCTGGACGGCCTTGAACAGACTCATGATTTTATAAGGAACAAGAAAGGCAGTTTTCTGAAGGCAATAGAATCAGTTAAGGAGATCTATTCTTTAAACAGGTCCCTGAAGATCAATGGGAATTTCACAATAATGAGCCATAATGCAAATCAGCTTGGTTATTTTGTAAGGTGGTTTTCAGCGCAGGACTATCTCTATAATCTGACTTTCCAGGCAGTCTCTCTCTTCCCACTAAGACATGGCATTGGCGTAAAAGATTATGAGAAGGATCCGCTTTGGCCGAAGATAAACATGGATGAGCCGATCAACCAGCTTATTAGGTTGAAAACAGAAGGAGCACATATAGGCAATTCAGTCAAGCAGCTTAATGCAATGAAACACTATTTCAATGATCCTATTAGAGCCTGCAAGATTGATGAAAACGGATGCCCGGTAAGGTATACTTCTTATTTTATAGAACCAAATAGTATAGATCCCAATAGCAAGATACTGAACTGTCCTATGGACCACCTGACAAGATTCGGAAGCATCGGAGAAATTTCCCAGGATGCGGAAAAAATCTGGAATTCAAAAAGGGCTATCCAGGTAAAAGAAAAGGTAAAAAACTGCAGACAGACCTGCCAGGTATACTTTAATTGCTGCTATGAAGATAAGACCTTGGTAAAATACCCGGATGGCTGCATAATCTCATTTATGGGCAGAATGGATGCAAATTCCTTTTTTAATAAGAATTCTCTAATAAAGCTGGAGCAAAAATCATTCCATTTCTACAGGAATCTGGCAGTATTTCTAAAGGAATACGTTAAAAAAGCAATCTTCCTTGTGGATTATGGTCTCCTTACAGGAAAACAAACAGGAATAATAAAAGAATTCGCTAAACTTGGGATTCATTGTGAGATTTGCCTCTATTACAGGATGGGCCCGGTCAATCCGCATTTCAAGGATTTGTGCAAGATGAAAAACATTTCACTGAATATATTCTTTCCCATAACTGAAAAAGAGGACTTTGAAGATTATGCCAGAAAAAGTGCAAGGTTTTCTTTCTTCAGCAGGATTATCTCCTCATGCAAAAAGACACAGAGAAACATAATACCAATCACTATATCAGTTCCGCTATGCGAAGGGAACATTATTTTTCTAAAAGAGGTTCTGCTATCTCTTGAAAAAGAAGAAGGGATAGATCATCTGGAACTTGTGGCCCTGTCAAATGAATATTTTAACAGTGAGACCATCCAAAAAGTCTCAGACATATATAAAAATGAAAAAACACTTCCCCAGCCAGACAAATTAGCTGCATTCCTCAGGGAGATTTTAGAATTAACAATTCAGAAGAGATTAACGAAACTGATAAATACACCTGAGCAGTGGGAGGACTTTGTCAGGCTTTCTAAAAATCCATCTGAGATAATCAGCGATGAAAGAAAATCAATTGTAAAAAGGAAGGTATTCATAAAATACAGGGATAATGTTAACCTTGAACCCTTTATGAAAACAGCAGGATATGATTTTGAAACACTATGGCTGTCTGAATATTATCTTAATGCAAACAGGAAATTCAATGATACAGAGGTTTATCTGGCTGATTTTGTAAACAATCATTAAAGAATCTGCTGAGTTTTTTAATGAGATTGGGGTCAATGAGACTAGGGGCTTAAATGAATCGCAAACCTTAGCAAGACTAATCCTCTGTTCAGAAACAGGTATGTTCAGCTCAAATTTTTTATATGCAAAGAGAGGCTAAGGAACTACATGTTATATGCCTTCGCAAAAAAAGATATCCACAAGCCATATGCCTGCAATCGATAAGCATCTCTTCACTGTTTCATCTACATCAGTAATTGTGTTCAGCGGAAGCCAGGAAAAACGGGTGTGCTCATCTGAAAGGCAGATTCTTCCTTGCGCAAGTGAGCATAGATATGTTATCCTTACAACCTGCCTTGACTCATCAAGGAAGACTGTTGATGCATCAATAATATGAATGATTTTGTCCAGGTGGCATCCTGTCTCCTCGAAAACTTCCCTTGCCAGGGCCTGCTCGCAGCTCTCGCCAGACTCCATCCTCCCTCCAGGGATATCCCAGAGATTGTTGTCAGAGCGTTTCAACGCAAGGAACTTCCCTTCATGTATTATGAGCGCCTTCACGCCGACCTGGAATGGAATCAGAATCCCATCTCCATTGATTGTGCAAAATGTCGGCCATACTGCGGGTTGGTAGTTATATAGACAGCATCCTCTGCAAGCTTCCCTCCTGCGAAAACATCACGATGTACCCTAAGCAAGCCATCATCAAGACCAATCTTCCTTGCACCGACAACGCCTTGGGCGCCAATATGCTCCCACAAGCCTGCCATGGTTTCCAAGGGGCATCTTCTCTTGCCGAGCAAGGTCCATTTTTCATATGTCTCAAACCTTATCGAGAACTCAGCCAATATATTAAAGCCTAAGACCTGGCCGGGCATAGATACCCAGGTGCTGTCACGCATCACTCCTGCCTTATCAGATAAGAGGTCCCTTATGGCCTCGAATAAGTCATACTGCCGGAACAGGCAGTCCGGTACCTTGAAAAAACCGTGCTTTTCAACAATGCCCCTCTCTCTATAGTATTCCCTTGCCGCAGCAAACGATTCCTCAAAAATATCCTGCCCTGGCTCCTCATATTCTTCAAGCCCGGCGATTGCCGGCGAAAGCGATTCTTCAAGGTCATATATATGAAATCCTCCCGGATGCCTCTCAAGGTGAGAGTCAAGATGATACCTTATATCTGAATATACAATCGGTCTCATCTCAACCGGTAGTGCAGGCATATTAATAAGATTAAAGGACTACATAGGGGGACAAAAAGTACACATTTTAATATAGCAAGGCAATAACAGGCAGGATGGACAATCTGTCACTACTGAAATCTGTAGGATTCACTGAATATGGAGCGAGAGCCTATCTCGCCCTGTCCGAGCTCGGGCCAAGCACCGTGAATGAGATTGCATACCACAGCAAGCTCCCCAGGAATAAGGCGTATGAGATACTCAGCAGGCTTGAATCTGAAGGCAGGATCGCCTCGCTTCCTGTGACTCCAAGGAAATACAAGATAGTTGATACAGGCTCACTGAAAAAAGACATACAGGAGAAAAAGAAGAGACTGAACCAATTGGAGAAAGATGTCGACAGGTTCATACAAGAGAGCGCAAGGCCCAGGCTAAATGAGTTCAGGGAGATTGTCTGGATAATCCGCGGAAAGAAGGGAATAATAGACAAGATGAATTCCCAGAACAGGAAGTCAAGGCAGGAGATAATATCTCTCAACAGGCTCAGCGTAGCATCTCCAAAACTATTGAAAGACATGCAATCGTGCATCAGCCGGGGAGTGAAGGTGAAGATGCTAGTGCCTCCTGGGAATATCAAAAATAGGGAACTATGGGTAAAGACAGGTGTAGAGATCAGGACTTATGATGAGAAGATATTCGGAGCAGTCGGAACAAGGTTCTCAGTGTTTGACAAGAGCATCGCAAGGATAACCTTTGGGGAGCCGGATGTCCTGAAAGAGGAGGATTATATCACTATCTGGGCTGAAAGCCATCACCTGGCTAATATATTAAGAGGATATTTCTTCGAGATATGGAGAAAAAGCAATTAAGGCATAAAGCTCTACATTAACTTCTCTATGCCACACCTGAATTCAGTGCTGGACATCCTTTCAGATAAGGGACATATAGTAGAGTCCAGCAAGTGAAACCCGGCTTCCACTTTCTGTCCGGCTTTCGCATGCCTGTGCCTGACAAAATCTTTGTATCCTTCATAATCTTTGAATCCTAATAAG
>JAAXVZ010000289.1 GCA_013335235.1 Nanobdellota archaeon
TTCATAAATCACAGAACCCCATCTGTCAAAAATATAAAGATGAAAATCCTTTGTACTGATTCCATTTCCCAATACATAAAAGACATCATTAATCTCATCAAAATCAGGAGGGGTATCGTGATTATCAAACCATCGAATTTGGCCTCAAGTCACAGAGAATGAGTAATGAACTTTCTGAACTTTCTATATTGATTGCCTTCGCGTACGACGCGTAGCCCGAGCGCAGGTCGTTCTCGGTTTCGACAAAGACCAGTTTGTTGGTTGGCGTGCGGCCCTTCCAGCGGAGCTTGACCTTTTCTTCGAACAGGACAGGTAGAGTCTGTCCCAGCAGGCGGGCATGAATTTCGGTTGCGATCTTCTCCTGGAGGTCTTTTGCGCTATTCTCAAGCTGCAGTTTCCTTTCAGCGATCCTGCCAAGCTCTGTATCAAGCTGGCCAAGCCTTGAGTTATTGGTTCCTATGGAAACACGGAGCTCCTCGATCTGCTTCTGGATAGCTATCTGGTCCTTGTCGCCTTTCTGCTCAATCTCCTTATTTATCCTCTCTACTTCATCCTTCTGTAGCTGAACCTGCTTTCGGAGTTCAGATATCTCAGAATCAAGCTTGACAATATCCTCTTTCCTTGCAGCGATATCCTTGTCCAGGCCCTCTTTCTTCTTTAGCCTCTCCTTCTGCTTGATATCTATTATCGTGGCCTTGTTCCTCTTTATCTTCTCATCAAGCTCTTTGAACTTGAGAGCCTGATTCCTCTCGCTCTTCAATTCTTTCAGATAAGCCTGCCTCTCAGCAAGGATGATATCTGATTCCTTCAGCCTTTCCTCGACTTTTGCAAGCTCATTCAATGCCTTCTGCTTCTTGTCTTCATATACAGAAATGCCCGCAATCTCTTCGACGATCCTTCTCCTTTCAAGAGGTGTCATCTCTACAATCCTGACTATGTCTCCCTGCAGGATGATGTTATATCCGTCAGGGTCCACCCTTGCGCCGGACAATAGTTCCTCGACCTGATTCCTTGTGACAGTCTTCTCATTTATCTTATAGATGCTGCTGCCAGACTCTTTTACCGTCCTCTGGACCTTCACTTCAGGAGCATCGATTGGAAATGCCTTTTCCTTGTTATCAAAATAGATTATGACTGTCGCTTCCTTTGCTGCCTGCTTAGTCTTGCCGCCATTGTAGATGAGATTCGCGGATTTTTCAGCCCTAAGGGACTTAGAAGAGGTCTTTCCGAGGACAAAGCACAATGCATCGAGGACATTGGATTTGCCAGAGCCGTTCGGCCCGAGGATGCAGTTATAGCCTGTGCCGAACACAAGCTCTGTCTTCTGAGCAAAGCTCTTGAAGCCAGACATCACGATCTTAGTTATTCGCGTCAATATTACCCACCAGAATATAGTTTTACTTAATTGAGTGGTTTTTATAGTTTGCTATTGAGAGCATCTCTTAGATCACAACAAATCCTGTCCCAGGAATATATCTTTTGCATCTTGGAGATATTAGGCACTTCCAGGGTGAGTGTCCAGTCAATCAGATAAAGCGCAGGGAAATCACTTGCATTTTCCAGTGTAGGCAATATGTCAGAAAGGATAAGGGATCTTGTTTTGCCGGCGTTCTCATGGAGGCTTGGGGCATCTGGATAGGATAGTATCTCTTTTTGCCGTCCGCTATCCTTAGAGTAATCTTCGCTCTCAGAGATCTGGACGAAATAAGAGCAAATCCCCTGCCTTTTCAGGAGAGAGACTAGCTTTTTGCTGCTTGGTATTTGGGCGATAGAGATTCCATCAACATCTCTTGCGAGATGGTAATAAGTAGCTGCTTCATCCTTTACAATATCATTTAGTGTGATAATCATTCCTGCCCTTGCGGACTGCCTATATCTATTTAAAATGGGGGTTTAAATGCCGTTACTTTGGCTATGAGTATAAACTATAAAGTAGTAAAAACATAAATGTTTATATATTATTGCTAATAATTTTCTCATTATGGATAGCCCGCCAGGATTCCTTCAGATAATAGAGAATAGGTATCTGCAGTTTTTGCTGCCTGCGCAGGGTTTTGG